>WQZK01000108.1 GCA_009780765.1 Defluviitaleaceae bacterium | reverse complement strand
GACTAAAAGGTTTTATTAAATAATCATCAGAGCCTAAATCTAGCCCCGTAGCGTAATCCAAATCGCTATCTCGCGCAGTTAACATAATAATTGGCACATGGCTAATTTTCCTTAGCTCCTTACATATAACAAAGCCATTAGAGCCCGGCATCATAACATCTAAAACCACCAAATCAGCTGGGTTTTCGTTAAAAGCATCTAAAAGTAAATCTCCTGTTTCAAAGTCTTCTACGTCGTACCCTGCATTTTCTAAAAATGTTTTAATTGCGAGCCTTATTGTTGTTTCATCGTCTGCTATATATATTTTTTTAGTATTTTCGGTCATAACAATTCCCCCAAATTTCATCTTATACTTAATTATATCATATCTTCACATTGACTTGCAAATTAAGTTTTGTTATACTTACAATAGAATTATAAGATTGGGAGTGTTAAAATGAAAGTAAAATTACTTGCTTTGCGGTTATTTTGGATTGTTTTCGCAATAGCATTACTTGCAGTTGGGGTTAATATGTTTTTGGGGCCTCATCAAATTGCAGCCGGTGGTCTTACAGGCCTTGCCATTATACTAGAATCGTGGATTAACGTTGATAGGTCTATCATTGTATATATTGGCAATGGTATAGTTATTGTTTTAACACTTTTCTTTTTAGGGAAAGAAGTTTTTATAAACACAATAATCGGTGCTGGGTTATTGCCTGTTGCCATAGCTATTGTTCCGCAGCATAAGCTGGTTAATGACACAATGCTTTCTATGGTTGTTGGAAGCGTAATTTTTGGCGTGGCAGTTTCTATACTCTATAAAAACAAGGCTTCAAGCGGTGGTACGGCTGTACCTCCTTTAATCTTAAAAAAGTATACAGGGCTAAAACCATCTATCGGGCTTTTTATAACAGATGGGTTTGTAGTTGTACTTAGCTTATTTGTGTTTGATGTTGACTCGTTCTTTTTTGCAATACTCTCAATATTTATCACGATGATTGTTATGAGTTATATAGAAAATGGTTTAAATAAGAAGAAGCGAGTTCATATTATCAGTAAACAGCACGGTGATGCAATTGTAGCCGATGTTATGAAAGAACTTGGCAAAAGCGTAACGGCTATTCCTACAACAGGTTCTTACGATAAGGTAGAACTTCCTATGCTGATGGTTACCTTAGATGCCAGCGATTACAGAAAATTAATAGAAATTGTTGATAGGCACGACAAAGAAGCCTTTTTGGTTACAGATGTTGTGGCCGATGTGCATGGGCGTGGTTTTACAATCATGTAATATTATAAATTTGGGGCGTATTTCCGCGTAAAACGTGAATACGCCCTATTTTTTCTTAGCTGCTCCCCTTGTACCCCAAGTATCATTATTTATTGTAACTATTGCATGAATACGAGTAAATGTTAATGACAGACCATACACAAGAAAGTAAATCGGTGAAAGCAAAAATCTAATTGGCTTGTAAAAAAGATAAAATACATTTTGTATATACATTATAAAAATATAATACAAAATAATATCAACCATGTCTATATAAAGCCCTTTTGTTATTATTGATATAATAAATATAATTACTGCAATAAGCCAAAAATAGGCTTCCGAAAATGCCCAAAACAAATACAGTAATTTTTTGGGAAACATGTTTCTTATAGATATTAAACTGCCAATGTATGCAGAGCGTTGCCATCTTCTTCGTTGCGATTGAAATTTTCGCCATGTATTTGGTGCATCAGTTTCGCAATATGCTGTGTTTTGGTATCGTGTTTTTCCTCCAGCCAATTTAGAAAATCCTGTAATGGCACGGTCGTCCCCTGCTGAAACACATACCTTAAATAAGCAATAATGCATAAAATCTTCTATATTGTTCAAAATAAACTCTCTTTTATGAATACTAAATGCACCGCTACAAACTGTTACATCACCCGTTAAAGATTGTGCCGCACGACCTAATTGAAATGCTCCAAAGTATGAAACAGATTGCATTCTTGTAAGAAAATTTTCGTTCTTATTTAAAATACCAATGTTTCCTACGCATGATGTTGTTTTTTTGTTTTCAAATGGACGCAAAAGCTCTGTTAACGAGTTTGGTAAAATTTCGCTATCAGAATCTAACAAGAAAACATAATCACCGCTTGCACGCTTAAAACCTTCGATTAATACTTCACGTTTGCCACGATTTTCTTCAAAGCGTATAATTTTAAAGCTAGGTGTCCTTTGCAAATCCTGATGAGTTTCGGCAAAAGATTTTGCTACCTCAAATGCTGTAGTATCTTTGCTTCCATCATCTAAAAATAGAATTTCTTGAACTGGATAATCAAGCTCTAAAATGTTCTCAAATATTGATACTACTGATGTAGGATTTTCGTTAAAACAAGTAATAATAATAGATACCTTGTAATCTTTAGTAAGCTCTTTTTTGTACGGCCTATAAATTAACGCAAAAAACGTTTTAAAGAGCAAGAAAATAAGCATCATACCGCCAAGTAAAAACCACTCATGCGACCTCTCGGTAAACTTCCAAATTGCAACAATAAATATTATAACAAATACGAATGAGGCGATTCTTCCAATAGGAGTAAATGCACGGTTTAGCTTTTTAACTTCGTTTTTATCTATCGTAACAGCATCTTGAGTTTTACGATATTTTTTATATAATATTTCTTTCTCTGTGCCTATAGCAGCCATTTTGTTTCCTCCTATTCGCTACAGTCGCCAGTAGCGATAGCCCTGTTGTTCCATCTCATTCAGACTTAATATGCTTCTTACGTCAATTACTATCTTCTCTTTATTTGGAAATTTGCCAAATAGCGATTTTAGTTTTTTCATACACATTTCTTTAAAGGAATCATGTGCTACTGCAAAAACCGCACAATCTAAATCGTGCAAATCTTCTAAATCCACAAGATTTATGCCAAGCTCTTGCTTTGCTTCTTCTTTAGAGGCCTCTGGGTCACACACAATGGGATTTATTCCATAAATACGCAAATGTTCTATTAAATCCATAACCTTAGAATTGCGAATATCTGGGCAATTTTCTTTAAAAGTTAAGCCTAAAATTGCAACTTTTGCACTCTTAACAATTTTGTTTGCAAGCACTAACTGCTTGATAATGGCATCGCCAACAAAAGCACTCATTTTTTCGTTAATTCTTCTGCCAGAAAGAATAAGCTGGCTATAATAACCTAATTTCTCAGCCTCATAGATAAAGTAATGCGGGTCTACTCCAATACAGTGTCCCCCAACTAAGCCGGGGTAAAAACCCAATGCGTTCCATTTTGTGTTCATAGCATCTAACACCTCTTGCGTGTTAATGCCCATTTTATCAAACACCATTGCAAGCTCGTTCATAAATGCAATATTTACATCACGCTGTGAGTTTTCTACAACTTTAGAAGCTTCTGCGACCTTTATCGAACTTGCCCTGTGTACACCTGCTTCAATAATTAGCTCATATATTTTTGCAATTTCTTCTAAACTTTCTGCATCAATACCCGAAACAATTTTAACAATATTTTCGAGTCTATTTACCGTATCACCAGGATTAATTCGCTCTGGTGAGTAACCCACCTTAAAATCTTCACCACATTTAAGTCCTGATTCTTTTTCTAATAAATCAATGCAAACATCTTCCGTAACACCCGGATAAACAGTTGATTCATACACAACAATAGAACCTTTTGTAAGATTTTGCCCAACAATACTTGTTGCAGAAATTACATATTCTAAATCTGGGGTGTTATCACTTGCGATTGGCGTTGGCACTGCAACAATTAAAAATTTTGCTTCTTGCAGCCTTGTTCCATCGGAAGTAAAATCTACTGTACAATTTTTAATCGCTTCATCGCCAACCTCTTTTGTTGGGTCTATCCCTTGCTTATATGTTTGTATTTTTTCTTCATTTACATCAAAGCCAATAGTTTCTGCTTTTTTTGAAAAAGCCACTGCCAAAGGCATGCCAACATATCCAAGCCCAATCACTGCAATCTTTTCTTCTCTATTTTTAATTTTTTCATATAAATATTCCATAATCTGCAACCTTCCTTAAATTACTCTGTAGTTATTATTTCACTAGATTAATATAAAATAGGATGTAATTTTTAGCATTTATATGGTATAATAAGATGTACTTAAAAGGAGTGTTTGTTTTGAATTTTTTTACATATGGTGAAACTGAAATAAACTTTTTAAAGAAAAAAGATAAAAAATTATCTGAAGCTATTGATAAAATTGGGATTATACAACGTGAAGTTGAACCGAATTTATTTTCGGCTCTTATAAATTCGATTATTGGACAACAAATATCAACAAAAGCACATGAAACTATTTGGAATCGTGTAAAAAATGGGCTTGGTAATGTAACTCCACAGTCTATTTTATCGTGTACAGACGAAGAGCTACAAAGTTTTGGAACGTCTTTCAGAAAAGTTTCGTATATTCGTGGAGTTGCAGAAAGAGTTGACGATGGCAGGCTTGATATTGAGGGTTTAAAATTAAAATCAGATGTAGATGTGTGCAAAGAATTAACCTCTATACCAGGGGTTGGCACTTGGACAGCAGAAATGTTAATGATTTTTTCTATGCAACGCCCTAATATTTTAAGTTATGGCGACCTCGCAATTTTGCGTGGTATGCGTATTTTATACCGCCACAAAAAAATAACTAAAGAGCTTTTTGAAAAATATAGGCGTAGATATTCACCTTATGCCTCGGTTTCCAGTTTGTACCTTTGGGCTATAGCTGGTGGTGCTATTCCTGAAATGAAGGATTTTTTGCCCAAAAAATAGGATAGGTGAGATTACATCCCACCTATCCTATTTTATATCAATTTAATTAACTTATACTACTAACCCAAACCACTGATACCCTATATATCTAACAGCTATACCTGCCACTAATCCGATAAATGGATTTTTAGTTAACGCTGTTATACTCATTGCCACAGCAGCCTCAGCAATATTACCAGTTGCAAAAGCATTTCTCACGTTTGGCATAAAAGTCATAAAAAAGCCAAGAACAAAAAGGAAACCTGCAATACTTTGCGTTGGTATATATTTACACATTTTTGTTACTAAACCAAGAAGCAATAAAACCGCACATAAAAGCATCATTATAATACCTGCAAGAACTGGCCATGGTGCCGAAGCCGTTCCAGAAATAATAGCTCCAAGTGGTGCCCCACCAAACATAACAGAAGGAATATCCGCCAAACCGTTTATAACCGTTAAATGGTCAAGGTTTTGTGTTGTTCCTGCAATGCCAGCAGTTGCTCTACCAAAAGCAATATTTGTACCAATATGTAAGCACATAAAACCTGCTGCCCACATAAGAGTTGTTAGGCTAAAAAAGTCAGGCTTAATAATTTTAAATTCGCTCCAATATTTTTTTGTCCAAAATCTAAAATTTTCTGTTTCTAAAGAATCTGCATCATGCCCATTTTCTTTAGCAATTGCACCAAGGTCCATACGTTTTTTCTGAATAACAGCAAAATCTAGTGTTGCAAGCATAACCGAGCCAGCTATCGTGTAAACCAAATCACGAGTTAAAGCAAAAATTGCTAAAGCACTTACCATAGAAATAATTCCCGTACGCTTATCTTGCTTTAGCATATCAATTCCAACGCCAGAAACAAATATACCAACACCCGCCATCATGCCAAAAACAACAGCAGGGCCAGCAAAATCTGATATACGCTCTATAAGGCCAAAAGCCCCAAGAATAGCCATTGCAACACCTGCTAAAATTAACGCCGCAACTCTTTGGTTAATTTTTTTAATAAAGCTTACAGTTGTAAGTGTTGCCGATTGACCTGAAATAGGCGTTACCGAGCCTGTTAAAACATTACCTGCCACACCTATCATATAAGCAAACGCCGTTGGTTTCATCGCAAAGCCCAAAGATGCCGCCCATGAAAGTTGCGTAATACCATTGATTGCTACAAAAAATACAGCCAATACAAATACCCATAAATCGTTTAACATTTTAAAAAACGCCCCTTAGATTAGTAATTTCGTATAAAAATACGATAATTGTTGCTTTATGTCATTAGTATAGCACGACTTTGTTAAAAATGCAATATCAATTTTATAGACTTTATAGTACAGACGTGCTATACTAATATAAATATTTATGTTGGGAGAAGAAAAATGTCAGATTTATTAAAAGATATGTATAATTACGAATCTATTAGCAACTTAGCTTCAGATATTAAAGCAGTTTATGAACCTTTTAAGGTTGAAGAGTTTGTAAAGTCTACAATGGACGAAACGTGGAACAGTTTAGAACTAAAAGCAAGGGGCCGCCAAATTGTTAAAAATTTAGGCAAATATTTGCCATCAGATTACAAAACCGCACTTAGTATTCTTGATAAGATAATTGTAAACTGGGATGGTTTTATTGCCATTTTATTTTCCGATTTTGTTGAAGTTTACGGACAGGATGAAAAATATTGGGATTTATCTATAAAAGCACTTGAAAATTATACAAAATACTGCTCTTCAGAATTTGCCGTAAG
>WQZK01000107.1 GCA_009780765.1 Defluviitaleaceae bacterium | reverse complement strand
TATGCATGGCGTGAAAAGCGCACTTGCCAATATAGGCAGGATGGACCTATCCGCAACAGCGCTTAAATTGGAACAGACAGGACGAAACAGCAACGTCGACGAAATTTACGCTGAAACGCCTGCTTTTCTCGATGCGTTGCGCGACTGCGTGGAACAGCTCAAGCCGAAAGAAGAACAATCAGCAGAGGCGACGGATGAGGATAAGCAATATCTGAAAGAAAAATTGCTAATGATTAAAGCGGCATGTGAGGAGTTTGATGAGAAATCTGCTAATGAGGTGCTGACGGAACTCAAGCAGAAAGCATGGTCGCAGCAGACTATGGAGCTATTGACCTCAATTTCCGAAAAATTGCTGCACAGTGATTTTGATGAAATCAAGGATGAAATCGACAAATTTACAAAGGGACTGTGAAAGAATAAAAACAATTAGATGCTAATAAAAATATAAAATTTAATTTGTATCAATGTAAAGGCAATATTGGTTTATTTGAATTATTAAAATTATCGTTTTATTGGATACACTTCATAATGACGGATTATTTTTAAAAAGGAGTATTCAGAATGAATAAATGCAAAGTACTGAGGATTATCACTTTAATAACCTTAATCGGCTTTGTAATAGCAACCCCTGTTTTTAGCCAAGCTGCCACATCAAAAGTATTATCAGTATCTTACTATGTTGAAAGTGAAAATTTTGCGACTGAAGATAGCATATCCTATCCTGCAATCGCACTATATTCAAATAATACTTTTACTATGATAGTAAATCTTTATGCAGATATGGGTAAATTAACTGGAACATATCAAATGTATGAAGATTCATATCGCTTTACTGTTTTAAGCAGGGATTTTTTAGGTTTTCTTGGAGATAACGTTAGATTTTTTACAATGTATATTATGGACAACGGAAACTTGAGATATTCAGGCTCTCAAATAGGTACGACTGATGATGGATCAATATTTACATACAGTTCAACAGTACCAGCCAGTTTTTATTAAGCGTTAAATATTGTAGTAAAGGCTTTTACTTTGCATAACACGCTACAAAGCTACGTCGCCATTCGGCTGCTCGTGGTTACATCAGTCGCTTCACTCACTCCCATGTAAAATTTCCACCACAGTTTGCCAGCTCTGTAAATCTTCGTCAATTTTTTGCGTTATGCGCAATTGCACCTACTGTGAAAATAAAAAGTGCATAAAAAATATACATAAAATTAAAAAAAAATTTAATTCAAAAATAGTTGACAAAATATATATCATGGTATATATTAACGATATAGGAGATTCTATTATGCTAACTGCGAAATTATTTGAAAACGGAAGAAGCCAAGCCGTAAGACTTCCCAAGGAATACCGATTTAAGGGAAATGATGTCTTTATAAAAAAGATTGGTGAAGCTGTTATTTTAGTTCCTGTTGATAAAGATTGGGAAGTATTTTTACATGGTCTAAACAATTTTTCTGAAGATTTTATGTCAGAAGAAAGGACCCAAGGAAATGATCCAAAGAGGGAAGACTTTTAATGTATTTATTTGACACAAACATGTGTATTTTTATAATTAAAAAGAAATTTCCAAGTTTAATGGGAAAATTGAAAAAGAACAGGATGAAAGGATTCTGTATTTCCAGTATTACTCTTGCGGAAATGGAATATGGAATAGAAAATTCTGCAAAAGAATATAAAGAGAAAAACAGAATGGCATTAATGGAATTTTTATCAATATTTGAAATAAAGAATTTTGATGAAAATGCTGCAAAAGAATATGGAGTTTTAAAAAAGGATTTAAAGGACAGAAACTGCCTTATAGGACCATTAGATATGTTAATTGCTGCCCATGCAAAATCATTAAAAATGACATTAGTAACAAATAATATAGGAGAATTTGAAAGAATAAAAGAGTTAAAAATAGAGGATTGGAAATAAAGCGTTACGCCTCGCATAACGAAGTTGCGAAAAAAGCAATATAGCGGATAACGAGCATAAAATAAACTAGCGCTTCGGCCTGTGCCATGATAAAATAATATATCATGGTATGCTACAAAGAAACCGAAAAAGGACATTATAATTTTTATGAAAATAAATGAAAATGATATTACATTAAGGCCTTTAATGGATGAAGATGTAAATATTTTCAAAAATTGGCTGGATAAAAATCATATTTATAAATGGTTTTGTTATGATGGAGGAGAAGAAGAAAGAGAAGCTTGGCTGAATGAAATAGAGAATAGAAATGACAAATATAATCACATGAAACATTTTATTGTTGAATATAATGAAAAAAAAATTGGTTTTTGTTTATATATGGATTGTCATTATGAGCAAGAGTATTCACAGGAAATTTATGGGAGAACATTCTGTAAAAACTATGCTTATGAAATTGGATTTTGTATCGGTGAAGAAGAATATTTGAATAAAGGGATTGGAAAAATAATTATTAAAAAATTGGAAGAAAAAATAATTGAAATAGGGGGAAAAGAAATACTCGCCGATCCTAATGAAGAAAATATAGTTTCAATAAAAACATTGTTTAGTAATGGTTTTGAAAAAATAAAAGACAATGCATATAAAAAAATATTATAAAAACAAACCCAATTGCATATACAAGCAGCGTGTCCTAAAAATTGTGTTACTTCAATAATTGTTTATTAATTCAGGAAAATGTATTTCTTATTAAAAAAAATTAAACTATTTAGTTAGATTTACTATGGTGCTGGTGTCCACATCGCATATAAGAAAACAGCTAAGTTCTTAATAGTTATTTTACTCCCAGCGTCATAGGAAGTGCCTGCGCCGTCTTGTTTGGTATTCCAATTTTTGAATACATAACCAGTTTTTAAAAGGGTATTACTGCCAAGAACAACAGCTTCCATCCCTGTCTTGTATTCATTTGGGTCATTGGGTGGAAAGCCATATGTATTTTCGTTACCATGATACCAAACTCGATATGTGGCATCGGGATTAGCGCTGCATCCTGTACAAATTATTATAAGTACAAATAGTATTAAAATAACATATTTTCTCATAATCACCCCCTGATAATATTTATAGCTAATATATTACCGCAATATAAGCGTTTTGTCAAAAGAATATGCAAAGAATATACATAGATAGCTATTACCGCTTTTTAGAATGTCCTTGAAATCAAACATTTTCTGCGCAGCTTTGTACTCATTTGAGGATATTATTTTTTTATGAAAGCTCGTGATACATTCAACATTGGAGATATTAACATATAATACGTTATCGAAATTGCGCCTAAACTGATTGAAAACAAAAGAGGTCATTGACAAAATATATTTAAAATTGCATATCTAGTTTAAAAGGAAAATACAGTTTGAAAATGGATGAAAAAGGAACGGAACCAATAATAAGATTTGCTGATAATAATGACTATCTATGGCTTTGTGAACATGATAAATATATTTCTAAGAAAATATTAAAAAATAAAATTGATAATAAAGAAGTATATGTGGTTGAAATAAATGGAAAAATTACAGGATGGCTTAGATATAATTTATTTTGGGATAATATACCATTTATGAATATGATATATTTGCTGGAAGAATTTCAACAAATGGGTATAGGGAAAAAATTGGCAAGACATTGGGAAGAAGAAATGAAACAAAAAGGCTATACCAATATATTAACATCAACTCAATCAAATGAAGAAGCTCAACATTTTTATAGAAAATTAGGGTATAAGGAAATAGGTGGTTTTAAATATTTTGATAATCCCTATGAAATTATATTCCAAAAAATATTTTGACATAAATAATAATGGGTATGGTTAAATTGGAAAAGAAAATTTTTATTATCAAAATATTGCACACTTTTATATGGGTTATTTTTGTGGTGAAATACTTGATATTTGGATTTATAATTTTAGTTATTTTATTATTGATGGGATGTAGAGGATGGACCGACACAGGTTTTCTGAGATATATGGAACGAAAATATGGCGAGGAATTTCAAAGAATTCCCGGTTATGGCTCCCCTATTCCCTCGTGGCCGTTTAACTCAAGGGGCATGGTAGGACGCTATGTTAGTTCTAGTTCTTTTCCAGAAAGACGTATATCTGTAGTTGTTAACCGGAATCCTTTTGTTGGACGATATATGGATGATTATATCGACTTTTACTTTGAATCTCAAACCACAAATTACATCAAACAAATCGCGGACAGATATTTCAATGTTTTTACTATATTAGCCAGAACCCAAAGTAGTTGGATTAAAGGTGAGTTCAATGATGAACGTCAATTCCCAAACATAGCCTTTGAAAATTATCTTAATGAAGGTCGCCTCATAAGGGCTGTGATAACCGTCGAAGATTTAGATGAAGAAGTAGTCAAAACATTTGCGCAGGAACTTAAAGATTTGAGAATCCGTTTTCAAATTTCCATAGTTGCTGTACCTGCCGATAAAGGGAGTTATCTAATTAGTTACTCAGGAGATGACAAAGATATCCATTTTCACTATGATGAAATTGGAAGAGCACGTGTTATTATGACATGGCCGATAACAGTAAACACTGATTAAGAACAAATGTTTTTTTGGAGGCATGAGCGTGAATGTGATTTTTGAAATATTTAAAGTTTACAAAATAAAACTCAAGGATTGAACTTATGGAGAAGAAAGAAAATTTGGTTAAATACTTCTGGCTAATTACTTATGCCCACACAATCGCATATTTTATTGCTGGGGCAACTTCAATGGTTTTTATGAATTATGAAAAAATATGGGCAACTGAAATAATAGCATCTTTTTATAGATCTATTGATACACCTATTATTTATTTAGGGACGATTTTACAAATTCCTCGTGGAATATTGATTGCTTTATTTATATTACCTTTGAGGAAAGCTTTTTTTGAAGACAAATATGGTTTATTAAAATTGGGGTTGATAGTATTTGGATTTTCCGCAATATCAACAATAGGAGCTGTATGGGCATCTTATGAAGGCTATATATATTTAAAATTACCACTGGAGATACACTTAATGGGTTATCCAGAAATATTGCTCTATATATCATTGTTTATAGGAATATTATTTGTTTCACAAAAATTCGCACATAAAAAAATTATTACAATATTATCAATAATATTCATGGTAATTATATGTTTTTCCGGCATAATGAGCTATATGTTAGCAAAAGGATATATTGTTGCATAAATAAAGCAAATATTATTTCGCCTAACTACGACTAGCGCTGAGGGCGCTTTCGCGCCATCGGATTCCAGTTTCACTAGGCCGGTCACCTGCGGCTTGCAGAGTTGATAAACCGTAATCAATTTTAAACGTTATACGAAACACAAGCTGGACTTGCTAAAAATTATATATAATAATGTATTGACATGACTATGGAAAATGCTGTAGAAATTGAATAAGGAGTTGGAAAATGAGTTATATTTTTATTCATGCTATTGGCCAAGATTCAACAAATTGGAATGAAACAATTTCATATATGTCAAAGGCTAATGAAAGTGTATTATGCCCAAATTTATTTGGACTTATTGAAGATAAAAAAGCAACTTTTGAAAATTTATATTCAGCCTTTGTTGAATATTGTAAAAATATTTCTCAACCATTGAATTTATGTGGACTTTCGTTAGGAGGTATTATTGCGTTAAATTATACAATAGATTATCCTGAAAAAGTTAAATCTTTGGTATTAATTGGTACACAATACAAAATTACAAAATTTTTATTTACTATTCAAACAGTATTATTTAAAATTTCTCCAAAATCTGTTTTTGAAAAAATGGGATTGCAAAAAAAAGATGTACTTGAATTGGCATATTCAATGAAAAATTTAGATTTTAGTGATAAATTAGAAACTATTTTGTGTTCTGCTTTGGTTATTTGCGGTGCAAAGGACAATCCAAATAAAAAGTCAGCAGAGCATTTAGCAAAAAACATAAAAAATGCAAAAATAAAAATTATTGAAAATGCGGGGCATATGGTAAATGTAGAAAATCCAAAAGGATTGGCTTTAGAATTAGAAGCATTTTATCAATAAAAATAATGTGTACGCCCACACTCCGTATAATAAACGATATACGTTCCGCCGAACAATTCGTGTAGCTCCAGGGTTCCATTCACCGGGCCGGTTTCGCCTCTCAAGTTTCATTTCAACATATATAAAATAGCGCGATAGGAGAAAATTATGGACTTAACTTTTCGTAGTATGAATAATAATGAAGCAATGGAATTAAAAAAACTTGCGCGAAAATCATTTGGATTTATTGAAGGATTATTTGTTACCAAACCTAAAACTGCGCTGGTAGCCATTATAGATGAAAAAATAGTTGGCGGGTTTGTATATCAACTTGAGATATATAACGGTAAAAGAATAGGATTTATCAGTTTTTTATTTGCTGATCCAACATTTCAGGGACAAGGGATCGGAAAACAGATTTGCGATAAGGGAATCCAACATTTATGGGAAATGGGCTGTGATAACCTTGTAACATTTGTTCGAGATGATAATGTGGCTTCATGGGTAATATTTAAGAAAAATG
>WQZK01000106.1 GCA_009780765.1 Defluviitaleaceae bacterium | reverse complement strand
TCATTCCATAGTTTATATTGTTTATGTTTCTAAGTTGATTATTAACGCTTATGTTATTGTCATTAAAGTTATTTTTCAAAAGGTATCATCTCCCGTAAAAATCCTTAGAGCTTTTGTTAGCGGTGTTTCATCTTCTCTTTTATCTATATATTTCATGTTAGGATGATCTTTTTTCATTTCGTCAATAATCACGTCCATCTGTGCGGAATATATGATTATCTTCTCTTCAGGGCAAACCATATCTTTAACTAAGTTTTTTGCGAAGTTCCATCCATCATATTTGAAGTTTATTTGTAAATCAATAATGAAAAAATCAAAATAATCTATTCCAAATTCATATTTCAAGAGATTTTCGGCATCCTCCAAATCAGCTGTTATGGTTATATTTGCAATATTGCTATAGTCTTCGTTAATTATGATTGCAAAATTGCGTGCTGCATCGTCATTATCTACAAGTAACACTTTTTTAGGGTTAGGCATCTTATTCAGCTCCTTTTGAAGGTATTTTAAAAGTGAAAACATTTTTGTATATCGGCTTGCTAAGGCCGGTTATAGCACTGAATGGTGAAACTATAACTTTAGGCGACGAGTGTAGAGGGATAGCCATGTCTTCAATTAACTTTTTAAAACTCGTTCCATTCTCTTCATACTCAATGATCGCAGCAACGGCATTGTTGATATGATCCTCATGGTCGTTGAAAAACCTTTTAAGCCTATCACCTGTCATTCTGAAACCTTCATTAACTACTATATCTGATTTTCCGCTAGTATAAATATCTTTAACATAACGAGCATAATTAGCAAATGCAGGGTTATGATCTAAAATCTTTTCGCTTTTATGAAAAACTTCGCCGCCATGTGCCGTTGCTATTTCTCGGATTAAAAATAATCCCATACCAAGCCCCTTTTCTTCTTGAGAGGTTTCTGCATTTTTGCTTCTGACGCCTTGTAAATATATATTTATACCTGTCCCATCTTCTGAAGGCTCTGGAGCTTCCAAGCCATAATTTGTTGTTTGAATAATATACTCTTGGTTTGTGTGATCAAAATAACAATCGAACTTAGCTTTTGTGAATCTATAGGAATACTTGAGAGCATTGTAAAGAAGGTTGTAAACAACCATTCCTATTAATCCAGGGTCTGCAAACATTTGTGGATATCTTCGATAGTCATCTTTAGTGGGGTTGCTTACAAAGTGTAGATCCATGAATTTTGATTCTCTCATTTCTCTTGAATAATAATTCGCCCAACTGAGAATTATACCGCTATAAGGCCAAAAAGTCTCTTTTCGGGGGTTATAGATTTTTTCCCAAAGCACAGACTGCGAATTGATATAATGCTTTATTAAGGCGGTGTAACTGTGAACTTTTTCGCTATCACGAATAAGAGGCTTAACTTGCTCGTTTATCTCCTTCATCAGGTCATTTTTTGTTGTGCCAAAATCAAGAAGAAGCCTAGAAATTTTATTTGAATTGCGGGTTATATTATCTGTAAGCCCATTAAGACCGCTTAATTTTTGACCAAGTTCATGCCTAGAAGTATCAAGTCTTATTATCAGCTCTTCGTGAAGCATATCGCCGTAAAGCATATGAAGGGCAAGCAAAAATTCATAAACTATTGGCTCTAAAGCGTTAAATAAAGCTGTGTCGGCGTTTTGTTTTGCACTATTAGGTGCAATAAATTTGCGCCAAACCTTGCTGTTCTCGTAAGTAGTTTGGGTTTCCACTAAAATAGCCATTGGCAACGTTTTTTTCTCTGTTTCTCGCTTGAATATGTAGGCGTTAAACTTTGCCCAATCGATTGGTTCGCAGTCTGTTCTTGTAAAAATACATCTGTTTTCATAATCGCTTATTTCTCTTGTATGAATCCCCTCTTCTAAAAGAGTTTTGCGGTTGTTAAATTCTTTGGGATCACTTTTTTCCCCACATTTTATTTCCAAGGAGTCATGCCCATTAATTCGTTGGTCGTTTAAAAACGTGCTGTAATTAAATAAAATATCATCATCCTGCTTGCTCATCAAACTATCCTTGATCTGCCAAAAATCTGCAAAATCAAAAAAGCTATAAACTCTGAATGGCTTTAAATTTAGTGCATCAGATAAAATTTCAAGTGCATCGTTAATGCCTTCCTTTAAGTCTTTTAAGGCTGTGTGAGGGTCTTTTTTGTTTTTAGCGTCCACGCTTTCGTCATTTTTTCGCTTGATGGGTGCAACTTTTTCCGAAAATGCTGCATATGCTTCGCGTTGGAAGCCTCTAATTTTTTGCATAAAGCTATTTTCAAGAGACACGGCTATACGGCTTTCTAATCTCTCAACGTGGGTATCTATCAGAGTTTTGCTTTTACCAGATATGCCTTCACAATCTTCAATAACAAGCCACAAATCATGAAAACATGGGTTTTTGATTCTCCAGATATTAAGGTGTTCACAATATTGATCTTTCTTATTTTTGGTGAAATAGCCTTGTGTTTTTTTATAATCTTCTTCGTTGATTCCTGTGTATGGTTTTTCATCGTCTAAAACATTGTGAAGAGTTGTGTAGACACCTTTTTTTTTGGCATATTTTTTGGCATATATAAGCTTTGCAGTACACGTATTTTCGCACGCATTGCCTTCGCCTAGATTGTCATTGTTTAAAATGTTAGTAATTGTTTCTATAAACCCATCTATCGTGTAGCTTGATAAAATTCCGTCTTCGTCTAGCTTCCCTTCGATTGAACGGTCAAAGTTTTTGTCATTAAAACATACCTTTGTAGGTGCTTCAATTCGTTTATTTTCTTGGCTCATTTGTAGTCCGCTCCTGTTCTTATTAATAAACATGTTTTACCCCTAAGTAAGTATTTGAAGGAGTTTATGTTATTTTAAGGTTAGTTTATTACACAATAACACATCTGTTAAGAATAATTTGTTACAATTTTTAGACAAAATTCATTTTATAACTATTCATAACATCTATTAGTCTTATTTTTTGTTATAATTTTACATTACATTCGTCACTGAATTGTTTAAAAGCATTAACAATTGTTAATTTATCTAGAAACGCTTTACTTTTTCTCACTTTGACCTTCCTTCTTTTCTATCCCATAGTGCTGCTATACTATAAAAGTAGAAATGTCACAAACCTTTCTAAACTACACACTATAGTCACTGTTCTTAATTGGCAAAATATGGATAATATGACATTATACTAGACTGTTAATTAATCTCAGTTTCGGAAAACCAGCCATTCGCCATAGCGGTTTTCTGGACTTTTTCAACATAGCCATTTTATTCAGATTATTATTCCTGTGTTTTTAGCGAACTCTATTATCATTAAGTTTGATAAAAACACTATTTGTCGTATTTTTTACATTTTTTCTAACTGTGCTGGCTCTTTCATTATCAGATTTCACGTATCCTTCATGACCCTTATACTTGAAAAACTATTTAGAGGTTCAGTTGCAATGTACATCACATGTATAATCTACTTTATAGATTTTTATTGTCGAGCAAATCAACAATACCAAAGCCAAGTGTATTAGGTAGTTCTCGCCTGAACTCACCTTCAAACCACATAGGTATTTCCGAATGACCAAATGCATTGTGTTCTCTGATGATGTTAAGCCAATTCGGAATTTCTTTTTTGTTGTGCGAGTTTCCCCATCTTGTTTTATAGTCATACTTAAAACTTATAGGTTCGTGTTCTTTAGCACAACTTAGAGTTTTTTTCATGCAATACTGAACATTAAGTAATTCCAAATATTCATTTATTTTTTCCGTTGCTTCGTTATCAGAAAAGCGATTATGAAAATAATCAAATGAGCATAATTTTATCGATGCATTCAATAGAAGATCATCATAATTAATGCAACTATATTCAGATAATCAAGAGCTTTATATTGAATCAAATCTTTTAGTTGGTGTTTCAAAAATATTAAATCTTTTAATTCATATTTAAAACTTATCACACTATATATGTTTTGTCAATAGTATTATTCTACAAAAGATACATTGTAATTACATTAATATTTCTTTTTCAACACAGTCCATTGTCTTTGTCCAGTAAAAAGTGTAGCACTTGGCCACAAAAACCTGTAGCAGTTCTCAGCACCAAGATTTGATATGTTAGCTATGTTACTGATATTGTTTAGGGTGTTGATTATTCGCCCATAGATGCCAATAGGCAGCCTATTGGCATCTATGGGTGGCACCCCATTTTGGCCGCGAAAATTGTAGCGTTTAACAATTTTAATTTAACTTCCGACCACGAAATTTGGACTTTTATTCTGTTGTTTATCGACCGACTTTTTTCTGTTGTTGCATTGACTCTTCTAATTCTATGACTTGGACCAGAGAATACAAGGATATGACTATGATGTATTAAGCGACCAATCATAGCAGGCGTTAGCTTATCATTGCCAAATACTGTATTCCGCTGTGAGAATTCAAGATTTGAGGTGATAATAAGACTCTTTTGCTCATAGCAGTCAGATACCACTTGAAATAGGAGTTCACTAGCTTCTTTGTGAAGTGTGATGAAGCCAAGCTCATCTAAAACAAGTAGCTGAACTTTTCGCAAGGAATTCATGAAGTTTGTTAACGTGCCTTTCGACTGCTTTTCTAATAAAATATTAGCAAGTCCTGTTGCAGTAAAGAACCTAATATGCCGACCTTGCTGGCATAACTTTAATGCTATGGCTGTAGCTAAATGAGTCTTACCCGTTCAAGATGCACCAATTAGCACAAGATTTTCTTTTTTAGGCACAAAGTCTGCATTCTCTATCTGTTCACAGGTGATGGTTGCAGGAATTTCAATGATTGGCTTCCAAACAAAATCATCCAAAGCTTTGATGACCCTAAACCCAGCTTGCTTAATCACTCTTGCCATACGGTTTGCTTCATGCTCTTTAATCTCAATATCTAAAAGTTCCTGCATATATTGCTCAGGATTATAATATTGAGCGCTCCGACACTCCTTGGCAAGGCCGCCTAGCTTTAGGGTTCGCATAGTAGCTTCGATGGTTTGAGGATTATTCATTTAACGAACACCTCCTAACGTTGCTACTGTTTGATCTTGTGCCGCCGACATTTCCTTGATTGTCGACTGTTCATTCATTTCCATATGACCAGAATATAGCACATCGTAAACAGATAAATTGGGACTGTAGTTTGATAGTGTTGCCTCAGATGATAATGTAAGTGGAGTTGGGTGATGCTCTGGTCTTGATATGAACATATAGCATTGTCTGATATTATCAGTATCTAGTTTTCCATATTCATAAGCTAATTCCAAAGCATAATCGAATAGTGCTTCGTTACCATCATCTACTATTGTAGATAGTAGAGTTAATTTAAGAGGAGCTTATAGGAGTACGGCATTAAATGCACTACCAAAATGCAAAGTTACTTCATGCATAGTAACAGTCAAAAAATTTATAAAAGATAGGAAATCGAGGGGTTACTTTTCTTAGAGCATATATGCTTACGAGCATACCTATAACCCAGATACATTTCTGATGTGTGCTGAAAGGCAAAGTAAAGAGTAAATACCATCAAGATTGTTGGAGGAATGTAGAAGATATGTAACAAAGTAGCAACAAAAATCTGTAGTATCCTTCTACATTTGAAAAATGAAATTAAGTTTAAGGAGGATAAATAATAACAAGCTCACAAGAAATTTATAAAGTCGTTTTTAAAGACTATCCAGATGTGCTTGATGTAAAGCAAGTTAGCAGGTTGCTTAGTATAAGCACAAAAACAGTGCATCGTTTACTGCGTGAAGGTACGATAGAATCCTTCAAAATAGGAAGTGCGTTTCGTATTCCTAAAATGAATGTAATTAGATATGTACATATTTTTGATGTATCTATGTCCGAAGAGCAAAGGGCATAAAGATTTCCTTAGTAAAAATGATTTTAGGGGCTGCATAGTGTTGTTCAATGCACTATACTGGTTATATGCCAATAGTAAGTGGACAATATCTGCGATATAGGAGATTGAGGTTTGAAATGGCAGACTATCTACATGAACTCGAAAGAAGTCGAGCCGCCAAAGGCGGGTTTTGCGAAGCAAAACTTCTGAGAAAAGAAAGAATTAGGGTTACAGGACATGTAGCTGAAGTGCGTGGCATTTTACACATGAAACTTACATGGACAAATTATAGGAAGAAAGCGTTACAGAAAATCCATATCTACTGGACTTATTGTTAAAGGCAATAGGAAGCGAGCGGAAGGTATGTTACACGAAGCAATAAAAATGCAGGAAATTGAAGTAAATCGTATTAACGGGAAAGTTAGCTCAGAGTATATGCTCTTTGCTGATTTGTAGGGAAGAGTGGCTTGAGGTGATAAGGCCTGAGGTTAAATTAACTACCTTTGGCGGATATCAACTAAACGTTCAAAAAGGCATAGTTCCATACTTTCGCAAGCAAGGTATTATGCTACAGGAGTTAACTGCCGATGACATCAATAAGTTTTATGCCGAAAAACTAAACGAAATTAAGGCTATGACTATCCACAAATTTCACGCAAATACAAACAGTGCGTTGAAATATGCTGTGCAAAAGGACTATATCTA
>WQZK01000105.1 GCA_009780765.1 Defluviitaleaceae bacterium | reverse complement strand
TATTTTTCATCAAACCTTTTGTTAACCATAATGTTTACGACATAAAACGTATTTATATTTGCATTTTCAAACGCAGAAATAATTGCCGCAGATAGTGCTAGTACCATAGTATTACTTGTAGCAAATAATAATGGAATCATTTTATAATTAATAGGGGCATCTACCAATGAAATGGAATATTCCCGATACTGTTCGGGCGAAAATTGAAGCATCCGTTTTAACTTCAAAAACCTATTTAGATGCGCAGAACCATCAAATTTCATTTCCGTTATAGACGCATTATTTAAACCAAAAGCTTTTAAACCATTTGAAACTAAATAATCAAAATATTTGGCTTTATTATTATCTTTTATTTGCGAAAAGCAATACTCGATTATTTCCACAGTCCTGGATAAAAAGCTATTTTTGAATTTTTCGTTAAATAGCCCATTGTCAACCAGAAATAATTTAAATGCTTTCCAATTATCTACAATCTCATTGAAATATAAATCATATTTATCAAGAGAGTTATCACTCGTCCCCGAATAATAATCTAACAAGGCTTTGTTAATTGTAGTTATTCTTTTTGCAGTTGCTAAAGCAGAATACACAAAATTGATATCATTTGTTATATGTGTTTCTCGAAACAATAGTTTTTTGTCATCCACAAATGATTTTAAGAAGAGTTTATTCCACACGGAACTATTAAACACCCTAAAAACATCTATTTCCACATCAGATAGACAGAAAACATCTGTTTTAGGTATTAAATCAATATTAAATTGGATTTTAGGCGCAGAATAAGTTTTATTATTTCTTACATATTTGGAACGCCATATACATATTTCTGCCTCTTGCTTTTCAGCCTTGTTATATGCTTCTTCTAACATGTTGGGATAAAAATAATCATCCGCATCTAAAAAACATAAATACTTACCCTTGGCATATTGCATACCTGCATTTCGAGCAGCTCCACCACCACCATTTTTACATTTAACAACCGTTACTCTATTATCAGAATATGCACATTCTTCTATTATTGAAAGAGAATTATCCGTACTTCCATCATCTACTAAAATTATATCTATTTCTTTTAAGGTCTGCGTCAATATTGAATTTAATGATTTTGGTAAATATTCTTCATCGTTATAAATAGGTACTATAACAGAAATTTTAAAACGTTCTATCAGATATTCATCATGGTACTTTTTAGGAGATGCAATTAATTTTTTCATTTCCATTATCCATAGCATCTCTTCATAGTCTTTATGCTTGATTATATGCTCCATGTCATGTGCAAAAACAGAAGACATTTGCAAAATAGCTTCCAATGTCTTTTCAACAGGTATTTTTTTAAGCACACCTCGTACAAAGTCAATAAATTTAAATTTATAGAAAAATAGTGCATATTCATCTAGTACCCCTAACAAAGATAAACGGTTTTCCATTTCATCAAATAACTTTTTATAATTGCCAAATAATTCACTCCTTCTGTGTTGCAATGATGAAACATTCCCTATTCTATGGTAATAATAAAAATTTTCTGTAAACATAAATTTTTGAGCATGCACACGTGAAAGAATAAAAAAACTTTTATCTGTTCCTGTTGAGGCACATTCGAGTTTTTTAATGTTATTTTTGTTCAAAAAATCTTTATTAAAAAGTGTAACCCATATATTAAACCACACGGAGATTTTTTCATTATTCATAAAATCATTTTTGCTAAGTACCGTATTGCAAAGTTCATATCCTACAAAATAGACCTTTTCTTTTCTACAAATACCACTTGTTTCAATAACATTATAAGATCTGCAAGTTATAAAATCTAAGTCATAATTATGCTTCGCTTTTACATAAAGATCTTCATACATGCGTACATCAACCCAGTCATCGCTATCACACTCTGTGAAATATTCTCCCGTTGCGTTCTCTAAAGCAACATTAAAAGCATGTGCAACACCATGATTTTCTGTCAGGCTTATAACTTTTATCCGATCATCATGCGCTGCAAATTCATTAATAATATCAATTCCATTATCTGGTGAACAATCATTTACTATAATTATCTCAATTTCCTGCAAGGTTTGGTTTATTAGAGATTCAAGGCATTGTGCAATGTATTTTTCATTATTGTAATACGTCACCCCGATTGAAACTTTTGGCTTATCTTGCATGCTAGTCTCCTTTATTGATTTCCCTCTTTACTTTTGTTATAAAAAATTTATTTTATCAACATATGTTTCCTTTGTTATAATGTACATAAAAACCCCACATCTGCTGAGCAAATAATCCTTAAATCCTTGATGCCAGAATATCTACCTGTTTTGAAATTAATATTTGTATTTTCTAAAGCCGTAATTATCATTTTAAACGTTTTCATTTCAACATCTCTATTACAATCATCTAGCATCAAAACAAAGGATGCATCTAAACATTCAGGCAACAGCCCTAGTATATCTACTCGCCCAAACATTTCCATATCCCCAGCCCATGGACCATCAATAAATATAAAATCAAATATTTTACCAGATATTTTTTCAAAAAGGCCATCGTACTGCCTAACTCCTGAAACACCATTAAAATCATCCAATTTATAGTCACATTGTACAATATCGGTTGCATTTGAAAATGTATATTCTTGTCTAAAAAAATCTATCCATTGATTATCATGTTCAATTACAATATGGCTAATATTTTCACTTGTTTCTGCATATTGAGAAATTATTTTTGTACTTTGTCCTAGCCCTAATTCAAGAATTTTTTTAGGTTTAAATATATTTAAAACTTTATATATTATATATGCGCAAGGATATCCAATTGCCCAACCACTTAACGAAAGTGCTTTGTCATGCATCCATGAACTATTCGTTATTGTATTATTAAAAACTATTCCCCAACGAACTTCCTCAACGAATCTTTTTGTCTGCTTTAGTTCTTTTTGATTATCATAAATTTTTTTATTGATTTTCTCCAATAATTTGTTGTTTTCTTTTATATATGATAAAAATGCAATTTGTTGTTCGGAAATTCTGTCATATAATTTTTCGATCATTTCAATGTTAAAGTGTTCATATTCTGAAAGGATACTATTATTGTTTTCGGGAGTATCCATTATTTTATCACTTATAATAATGTTTATTTCTTTCATCATAACTGCAATTAAGTCATTATCAATTATTCTTTCGTAAAAACCCTCTTTCTCAGCTGGCCATAGATTAACCGTATTAAACTCATAATAATACAAACAATTGTTAATCTTATGCGTTTTAACAGAACGATCCGATACGTTTGATATAAGTGATTGTGTTATAACAAAAAAAAATGCCATTTCATCGTTTGCATTATAAAAGCTCAAAAACTCGTTTGCTTTTTTAAGTAATGTATCTAATTTTTTTTCATCAACATTTTTGAAATGGTACAAAAAACAGAACAACATATTTTCGTTTTTTATGTCATACAGATGATTTAATTGTAAATTGTATTTTTTTAAAATAAACTCTGATAAATGACCTTCACCCAATGGTACCCAAATAACATCTGAAAACTTCAAAATACTTCCCTTTCCATTACAATATATTAAATATGATAAACTAAATACATTTGCACGAATAAAACTTTATCTAAGCATCAATAATTTATAAATGCTATTACCTGTTGATCCATAATTTCACATATATTTGAATCTGCCAAATAAGCTTTTGTCCATTCAATCGTTTGCTCTACTGCCTTGGTATAATTCCATTTTGGATTCCAATCTAGTACAGATTTAATTTTGGCACAATCTAATTTTAAAAAGTTTGCTTCATAAGGGCCACCTTGGAATTGATTCTCCCATGTTTGCCCTCCACCCCAATCTTTACAAAAAGTATCAACCAACTGTCCAGTGGTTATACAATCACAATCATCCGGTCCAACATTATAATAACCTGCATATTCTCTATTTTCATGTTGTTTTTTTGCAATCATCAAGTAGGCAAACAATGGCTCCAATACATGTTGGTATGGTCTTATAGAATATGGATTTCTTACAATTATTTTTTTATTTTTTGATGCAGCTCTAATACAATCCGGAATAATTCTATCAATCGCAAAATCTCCACCACCAATTACGTTTCCGGCTCGTGCTGTAGATATTGCAATTTTTGCATCCCTAAAAAAAGAATTGTTATATGCATGCGTTACTAATTCTGAGCAAGATTTAGAATTTGAATAAGGGTCAAAGCCATCCAAAGGATCATTTTCTCGATAACCCCAATACCATTCATTGTTTAGATATACTTTATCTGTTGTTACATTTAGTACACTTTTAACATTAGTTCCATATATACGAATACATTCTAGCAAATTAACTGTTCCCATAACATTCGTTTCATAAGTGTACACAGGCTCTTTATAACTTTCACGGACTAAAGGCTGAGCTGCCATATGAATTACAATTTCCGGTGCTGCGTTTTTGAAAATTTTAAATAAATGTTCTTTATCACGAACATCCCCAATAAAAGAATTCATCTTTTTATCAATGCCACAAATAGAAAATAAATTTGGTTCCACTGGGGGCGATAGTGCATATCCTGTTAGTTCTGCTCCAGCATTTATTAATATTCTGCTTAACCATGAACCTTTAAACCCAGTATGTCCCGTTAAAAAAACCTTTTTATCTTTAAAAAAACTTAAATCCACCATGTTTACTTCTCCCATATCATCCAAGGGGCTTTTTTACTTTCTATCATACTCTCTAATTCTTGCTTATCTCGTAAAGTATCCATCGCTTTCCAAAATCCATGATGAATAAATGCTTTTAATTGGCCGATTGCTGCCACACGTTCTAACGGTGTTTTTTCAAAAACGGTTGTTGCACCATCGATATAATCAAGAATTTCCGGATTTAATACCATATAACCCGCATTTATTATTCCGCCATCAATATCACTTTTTTCCCGAAATTTAATAACAGAATTACTATTATCCAAATCTAAAATGC
The DNA here is from genome assembly GCA_009780765.1 of Defluviitaleaceae bacterium. Classification (GTDB taxonomy): domain Bacteria; phylum Bacillota; class Clostridia; order Lachnospirales; family UBA5962; genus WQZK01. The sequence continues at coordinate 1,604 of WQZK01000105.1, read as the reverse complement.
CAAATTGTTGACCAACATTAAACGCTGTAATAGTCGCAATCTTCCCATGACTTTTATGATATTCAAGTAAAACCTTTAGGTTTACATCTGATACACCATCACCGTAAGTAAGCATAAAGGTTTCATCATTAATATATTCTGCAATTTTTTTTATGCGCCCTCCAGTCATTGTGCTTAGTCCTGTATCTATCATTGTTACTTTCCAAGGCTCAACCGCACTACTATGTACTTCGACAACATTATCCTGACTTAAATCAATAGTTATATTACTATTATGACGGTAATAATTTGCAAAATATTCTTTTATGGCATATTGTTTATAACCACAACAAATGATAAATTCATTAAATCCATACGAAGAATAAAGCTTCATTATGTGCCACAAAATAGGTTTTCCACCTATTTCTATCATCGGTTTTGGCTTTATATCAGATTCTTCAGAAATACGTGTTCCGAATCCTCCGGCTAGTATAACTACTTTCATAAAAACAAAAATCCTTTCTAGCTTTTATATTAATAATTTCCCAAGGTTCTAAAATATTCAATTACACTTATAATACTTCCTTCAAAAGAATATTCCGGTTTGAACCCCGTATCATAGATGATATCATTTATATCAAATATTGCATGTTCTACCTTGCCGGCCTTGTAAGGTTTCTCACCTATCCCCAATGGCAGATTTGAATCAATACAATCACGTATTATTTCAACATACTCATGCAATAATCTATAACTTCCGCTTGCAACAGTATAATTTTTTCCGGATTTTCCAGACAGCCCAAGAAGATATAATGCGTGCAAAAAATCTTTAATAAAAATAAAATCCCATTTCTGTTCTAATAGGGTAAATGAGGGCTTTTCTTTTCGTAATAATGCTTTTATGGTATATGAAATTATATTATTATCATCTCTACCAGGACCATATATGCTAGTAGCGATTATGCCAACAAAATTAATATTATTCTGTTCTGCATATGTTTTACAAAATAAATACGCCGCACATTTTGATGCACCATAAGCATCAATTGGATTTGGTAAATTATATCCATTGATAACTTCACCGGAACGCACATATTCAGAAGCTGAACCCAACATAATAACCTTTTTTATGTTTTGGGATTTTGCCAGCACTAACGTATTTAATGACATCTGTATGTTTTTTATTTGAATAGGATAATCATTTCTAACATCGGCATTAACTCCAGACCAAGCAAAATGATATAAAACATCTGCATCGAGCAAAGCAGCTGATTCAACCTCTACGTTTTCAGCTAAATTCAGCTCAAGAAATTCAAAATTGTAATGCCTCAATGGAATATTTTTTTTATCTATACCAATTACTTTAACATTTTTCTTAAGTAAATATTGGGCTGTAGCCATGCCCACAAAACCACTTACTCCCGTAATAACAACCTTGTTCATGGGTATCACCCCTTTAAATTATTTAATATAACCATATGCTATGGAAATACTAAGCTATTTGACTTAATAAATCCGCCAATGTTTTATATAACGGCAATTCTGACTCTTGTACTTCTAAATCTATGGTAGAATCTTTTCCCTCTGGTGTTTTCACATTCACCGTTATTACTGTTCCCGCTACC
>WQZK01000104.1 GCA_009780765.1 Defluviitaleaceae bacterium | reverse complement strand
CTAAGCCAAAAATAAAAAAATCAAAGCCTTTACCAGCATTTATAGCCATTGATATAGGTAGTCGAGAGGTTAAAATATTAGAAGGTCAGTTTAGGAATTTAAAACTTAATGTACAAAAAGCTATATCAGATGTGTTGCCTAATGGTTGGGTGTACGATGGTAAAATTTTAGAAGTAGATAAAGTAGCGGGGCATCTCATACAAATGCTAAGCAGAAATGCAATGAAGCCTGCAAATGCAGTTATTACAATGAACTCTACAGAAATGATACAAAGAGAGCTTGTTGTACCTAGAGTTGCTGATAGTGAGCTGTTGGGGCTTGTAACTTATGAAATTGCTAAGTTCTTGCCAATAGACCCAAGCTCTTATGTTATTCAATATAATGTTATAGAAGAGTTTTTAAATAAAGATAATGTAATACAGCTAAGGGTTAATGTTTGTGCAATGCCAAAATTTATCTCAAAAAATTATGCAGATTTACTTAATAAACTAAAAATAAAACCTCTTGAGCTTAATATACATTCAAGTTCTATTGAAAAAATAATGAAAGTAGAAATGCTACATAATTCTACTTTGGCAAAAGGCTGTAATGCCATTATTGATATAGGCCATACAAATATAAATGTTATGCTTTTTAATGATGGAAATTTTATATTTAACAGGCTTTTAGATGTTGGCGGAAGTAAGCTTGATGAAATCTTAATTAATTCGGCTGATGTAGACCATGTAGAAGCGGAGAAATTAAAAAAATTTAACTTATCTAAGCTAAGTGTTGTTGATATATATAAACAATATTCTCTAACTGGATTTATGGAGAGAGAAGCTCTTAATACACAAGAGTTGATAACACAAGAAACTATAATTGCAATAGATAATTGGATTTCTAATATTGACGCTGTTATAAAATACTATACATCAAGAAACAACGAAAATGTGGTTGATAATGTATATATTTACGGTGGGTCGACATTTATTCGCGATATTGATAAACTTATAGAACAAAAATTAAACATTAAAACCAGTAGGCTTGATTTTCTGCACCTCTTAGAAGGCTCTATAGACTCTAAAATAATATCTACATACATGAATGCCATTGGTGCAAAAATTAGACTTTAAGGTGGTACAATATGAATTATAATTTTTTTGATTCTGTAATAGAAAAAAAACAAACAAATTTTTTGCGTCTTATAATGATAGTTGTTGTAGGTGCTATAATGGGCTATTTATTAATAGTATCTGGCACTAATGCGGTTAATTATTTAATTTTAAGCAATAGGCTAGGAGATTTAAGAGCACAAAATACTGACTTTTCTGTACGTATGGGAGAGCTTAGGGACGCTGAAGAGCAATTAAATTATCTGATAAATAAATTTGAGTATATAGACCGTGCAGATGTTATAGTGCATAACTCCAATGTTCTCTCTGCAATGGTGCTTCAAGTTTTGGCATACAGAACACCTGAAGAAGTTACAATTTCAAGTGCAAATTTGCAAGGTAGTACATTTATAATGAATGGAAGAGCAGATAACTTGGTGGTTCTTACTCAGTTTGAGCACAATATCCGCAACTCAATATTATTTTACAACCCAATTATTAGAAATGCTAATTTAATGCTTCATCCTGCTGAAAGAGAACTTTTGCTACTTGCAAGCGGCGGCATAGAATTCACAGAAGAAGAGCTAAGATATATTGGGCCATACTCTTTCACCATGGGAACCAACATATTGATTAGGCCACAATTAATCTCTGAAACAAGGCTTGATTTAAGGCAAGTTGTTGAAGAAAGATTAGAGGAGGGCAACTAAATGACTAAAAGAGATAAAATTATCATTATGTTTTTGGCGGTTATAGTTTTAGCTGGAGCGACATATTATTTTGGAGTAGTTGTTTTAGGTGACATGACAGATAGGTTAAACATGGAAGTGAATTCAGCTCAAAGAATTAACGACCAGCATATTTCTGATTTTGAGAGGCTACAAGATATAAATGCACAAATACCTGTATTTGAAGGAGTTCTTTCTCAGATAATTTCTGAATATACAAGGGATTTAAATCAAGAAGAATATATATTGCTTCTACAAAGTTTTTTAACTGAAAGCAACATAGTATTAAACTCATTTTCACATAGTTTTGATATTCCGCTATCTAATTCATTTAGGGAGTTAGAAGAGCTTGCATATTTGCAGCGAGAAGATGATGAAGATAATAGATATGAAGAGGAACACGTAATTGTAGCACATAATAGCTATAGACTAGATTTTAATTCTACACATGATGAACTTCTTACATTTTTGCGTTTGTTGGAGGATAGTGGAAGTGGCTTTACCAGTTCTTCTGTTAACATTTCGACTGTGCTTAATAGCGATATTTTAAACATAAGTATGGAGCTTAGATTCCATTACATTATAAACTCTGACGAACTTGCTACACAAGTCGATTTTGCTAACATACTTGAAGCTGGAGAAACCGGAGTAAGAAGTAGTGCTTTTAGTAGGCCACAAATTTTAGATAGGGAAGGTGAATAAAATGATTTCAAAAGCTATTGAATTTAACCCTGAAAATGAATTAAGCAAAGAAAATCAAGAAAGAAGTAAAATAGCAAGCCTCATAAAGGGTCTTGAAATTGAAGAAATGGGCGTGGCAGAAAAAATTGGTAAGCCTATAGATAGCTCTATGCTTTTTAATCTAAATATTGATGAGGATACCGGTTCTTCAAAAGTTATAGATTTACATAAAAGCTCATTTCCTGTATCGTCAATTAATTTTAATATGTATGAAAGCGAAGAGAATAATGCTAATGATGAGAGTGGCATTAACGAAGAGTATACTTTTAATGAGGACTATAGTTTTAATAAAGAATATAATCTTATCGAAGAAGTAAACATACAAGAAGATGAAAATATTTCTATTGAAGACTATATATTAAGTATTGCGGGATCGTCTTTTAATGTACTCCAAAAGCAATTTTTATTGGATACAAATTTAGATATGCAGATAGCAAAAACAATAAATGGCATTACATATATTAATAAGCCTGTTGCTAAATATATTTATAAAATTGCTATAGATGAAATTGCGAATGATAACTATATGTTAGCAAGAAATATGCTAGAAGTTTTATGTACTACATCTATAGACACAAGTTATGTGAATATGGCTTTGGATATTCTTAAAATTGAAAATGTTTACTCGGGCGATGAATTTGTTAATATAATTAAAAAAACTATAGAAAAAGAAAAAACTCTTATAAGTTTAATTAGAGGGTTATAATAGGAGGGGCTTAACATGCTTTTAGAAGAGCTTAAATCTATAATTTCTTCGCTAGAACAAACTTTAAGGGCAGAAGAAAAAATACACGAAGAGCTTAGCAAAACACAGCAAAAACTTAACGCATTAGAAGAAGCTAAAAGGAAAAATCTTGTAGCACTTGAAGCGGGAAGACAAAAGCTAGAAGAGTTTTATAAGGCCGAGAGCAATAAAACTAACGAGATGGCAAAAACTTATCAGAACAAAGAAAAAGAATTACAAGCTCAATTTGAAAAAGACAAAGAACTGTATAAAAATAAAATTAGAGAACAGTTAAATAATTTAAGTAATCAAGCATTTAGCATGATTGATGAGTTTGGGGTAGAAATGGAATCAATTAAGTCGTCGCTTAAAAATAATTTTAGCGTTGATGAAGACAGGACTATTCGTGAACCCATTGATATGAGTTCGGTTATTAATGTTGATTTCTCTAAGAAACCACAAAAAAATCCTGACTTTTCTTTAGAATTTAACGATATTAGCCACGATTTTAAACCACAATCGCATAGCTTTGATGATAGCTTGAGTGACGATGAAGATAGCTTGCGTTCGATGCTTACGCATCTTCAAAAAGAGAGGGAGATGCTAATTGAAGCAACTCGATAAGTAAAGCATCAAAAATATAAAAGTTGGACAATATTAATACTGCCCAACTTTTGTGTTTTATTTCATAGCTCATTTAGCTTATTAAAATTGCTCTATAAACTCACAAATATAGTTTGCACAAGCTTCAAGCATTTCTGTGCCCCATTTTATATTTGCGTTTTTTGGATGGTCTGGCCCTATCCAGCCATTTTTAGCATATGCTGATGTAGGCCTAGGAACAGGAATAGTTACGCCTTTAAAAGATACATTTGTAAAGCCTACAGTTTCAAAGCTTTTAATATCATTTATTAGCCCCATTTCTTCAATTAAATCCATTTTAACTAGGCTTGGGTCTATGGCAAGCATAGCAGAAGTTTCTTGTGCACCGCCGTGGCCTCCTTTCCACTCTGGATTTAACTCCCAAGACATGAGCCACCAGTTCATTATCGCTCCTAATTTACCCTTATTGTACAGGTTAAGGCATACTTGGTTAAGTGCAGGAATATTTCCACCATGACCATTCAAGAAAACAAAACGTTCTGCACCATGTTTAATAAATTCATTTACCACACGCTCTACAATTTGGCAAAACAAATCATGTCCTATAGATATAGTACCTGGGTATTCTGATAAATTGTCGCAAGCACCATACGGAATGGTGGTTGCAATTAGTGTGTGGCTTTTTTTGCTTATCATATCTGCAAGTTTTTCCACAGCCAAAGTGTCTACTCCTAAAACATTATGTGTTCCGTGGCACTCTATGCTTCCTGTAGGGATTATCACAGTATTTTTGGATTTGAAATAAGTATTTACTTCTTGAGGTGTTAATTTTTCTAATCGCATTTAAGCTTCTCCTTGTTTTTTTATTTAAATAGAAAACATCTTTTATTAACTGCTAACAAGTAATATCCATGCTCGGTTGAGAAAATTAAATTTAGCCCACGGTAGAAAACTGCAACATTATCATCAGTAACATCAGCAATCAAGTTTATGCCATCCCAAATATGATGGGTTGTTTCACCATTCACGGTTTTAGTTATTCTTAGTCCATCTGGTCGGTAAGTATATTCTGTGCAACACCATCAAGCTACGCACGAACAAGGCGGTTCAAAACATCATACGTAAATACTTCAGCAATCTCACTATTTGTGAGCTTCACAAGCTTGTTGCCATTGTTATCGTATTCGTATGTGTTAATTACTATTGTTTGAGTGGTTAAGTTAATCGTTTCATCTTGTAATAAGCGGTTATTTAGGTCATATTCGTATACCGTTACAGAGGCCTCACCATTAACAGTCGAAACCATTCTGATACGGTTGCCAGAGTTATCAAACTCGTATTCCGTTATAAAATGCCCACGCTCGCCAATTTCTTCTTCACGAATTAATCTTCTTAACTCATCGTATTCATATATCGTTATTGTACCACAGTTTTCCACTATTGTCGACATGTTTCCATCAAGATAATAAGAATATTTAAATGATGATACAATTCGTCCATTCACTCGGTTTACTAGCTCTGTTACTAGGTTCGCACGGTTAAAGCTATATGTCGTTTCTACACCGTTCGAGTATCTTAACCGTGCCCTATTTCCGTTAATATCATAGCTATATTCGGCTAACAACCTGCCATTTTCAAATACTCTAACCATTCTGTTAAGGAGGTCGTATTCAAATCTGCTATATGCTGCTAATTCGCCATTTAAGTACATCCGCATTGATGTTCGGTTATTGTTTAAATCGTATGTGTAGGCTTTCACAACGCCGTCGCTCTGCGTACTTCTTATTAATCTTCCTAGGCTGTCATACTCATGCTGGATTGTGATATTCTCGTTTTCTTCGAGTATCAACAGTCCATTTCGCGAATATTCGTATCTCGCAAGTGAGGTAGGGGAGCCTTCCGAAAACCTTTCAAACGATACACTAGCCCCAAGTGCTAACCAACCACCTGGCGGATTTGGCGGGTCAATTGGCAATATATCTTCAAGTATAAGCTCATATATCCACTCAACTATATCTCCATCTCTAAGTATGGTTAGAGGAGCTGCAAAACTTCCATTAATTCGCACACGCCAAATATATGCAATGCCTGGCCTGTTTCTATCTGAGCCCGCACTTAAGCCATTTATTGAAACAACTCCGCCTCCTACAGAAATAATATCTAAGCCAGTTTTGCGAAGCAAGGTATAAGGCGTTTCGCCTTCTTCAGTCACCATTTCGGTTGCCCTAAATATCACGTTATCTGGCCTCATAGCATTAGGGTTTATTACACTTATCGTTGCAACTCCTTGTTTTGGCTCATTGGGTGGCTCATCAGGAGGCTCTGTTGGAGGCTTTGGCATTGTTTCATGTCCGCCAGAAATTGTTTCAACCAACCTGTTAAGCTCATCAAATCTATGGCTTATCACTTGGCCATTTCTGTCTGTTTTTTCTATTAGGTTGCCGTTTGCGTCATATCTATAAAGCTCTACAAATCCTTCGGCATCAACAAACCGTATCACATTGCCGTTTCTGTCATACTCGTACGATTGTACATTTAACCCATTTCCTGCTATCATGGTTATTAAGTTGCCTGATAAATCGTACTCGTATTTCGTGTATTCGCCAGCACTTTCAACCATAATCAGGCGATTCATAACATCATACGTGTAGAAAGTTTGGCTTAATCTTTCTGG
>WQZK01000103.1 GCA_009780765.1 Defluviitaleaceae bacterium | reverse complement strand
CTCGCCCTCCTTCTAGTGGCGGAACCTCAAGACCTTCGGGCGGCGGATTTGGAAGTAGCTCGTCAAGACCATCAGGTGGTGGATTTGGCGGCGGCTTAGGTGGTAGTTTCGGTGGCGGAAGAAGTTCTGGTGCTGGCCGTATCGGTGGTGGTGGAGCAAGCCGTGGCGGCGGCGGCTCTTTTAGAGGTGGAAGAAGATAGAAGATAATTCTTATTATTTTGCAGACTTTTTATAAACTCAAGCGTATATATAATTATAAATGCAATTTTGAAATGGGACTAATCTTAGGAGGTAATAAATATGAAAGGCATTAAAGAAGAAAGAATTATGGTTTTAGGTCTTTTACAAGAAGGCAAAATCACTGTGGAAGAAGCAACTAAATTATTAGAAAGCTTAAGCATTACAAGCGGAATGGATGCTTACGCTTGCGAATCACATGATGTTGAAGAAAAAATTAACAAGTTTACAAAGTCAGTTGAGCATTTTGCAAAAGATGCGGGTTCAAAAATAAGCTGTGCTTACAGAACTTGCGAGCCTAAAGTTAAATCAGGCTTAAAAACTGCTCTTGAAAAAACTGCATCTGCACTTAACAGAGCTTCAGAATCTTTAGCAAGAAGCCTTGAAAATAACGATGTTGAAGTAGTTATCGAAGAAGATAATAATCACAACGAAGAGCAATAAAAAAATATTAAGAAGAAGCTATATTTTGTTGTAGCTTCTTCTTTTTTGTGTTATACTTATTATATATTATTTTTATATGTTATTTTATTTATAAATTTGGAGGATATATTTTATGACATCAGAAATACCAAAAAAAACAAAAATAAGAAAAGAATTAATAAGCTACGCTAAACATGCCGTTATAGCTGTGCTTTTAGGCCTTTTCATTCATCATTTTGTTGTAGCTGTTAACGCCCAAGTTCCTTCTGCAAGCATGGAAAACACTATCATGACCAACGACAGAGTTGTATTAAACAGATTAGCCTATTTATTTAGAGACCCACAAAGGTACGATATTGTAGTTTTTAACCCACCCGACGGGCAAGAAGAATTGTTTATTAAGAGAATAATCGGCCTTCCTGGCGAAACAGTTATGATATTTGATGGTAGAGTTTTTGCTGATGGAGTTTTACTTAACGATTCTTTTATAAAAGAACGTGCAATTGGCGATTTTGGCCCTGTTATTGTTCCTGAAAACAGCTATTTTGTGCTTGGTGACCATAGAAACAACTCACACGATTCAAGAACATGGCAAAATACATTTTTACACCGTGATGAAATTGTGGGCAGAGCCGTTTTTAGGCATCGCTTTAATATTTTACGTTAAAACGTTTAGGAGATAAATTATCATGACATCAGCAATGACTAAAAAATCAAAATTTTTCGGCGAACTAGGAGGCTGGATTAAAACAATAATACTCTCTTTGCTTCTAGCTTTTATAATAACGCGATTCGTTATTGTCCATGCCGTAATCCCATCGCCTAGTATGGAAAATACTATAATGACGGGCGATAGACTTGTAGCTAACAGGCTTGCATACTTATTTAGAAGTCCGCAAAGGTTTGATGTTGTAATTTTTGAGGCTCCTGACCCTCAAGATGAAGGCAAGCTATTTATCAAAAGAATAATCGGCCTACCAGGCGAAACAATTGAAATAAGCCACGGCAGGGTTTTTGCTGATGGTGTTTTGCTAAACGATGAGTTTATAAAAGACCGCGTAACAGGGCAAGACAATTTTGGCCCAGTTGTAGTGCCAGAAGGTAGCTATTTTATGCTTGGCGATAATCGAACAAACTCTGGCGATTCAAGAGAATGGCAGCGTCCATTTATTCATGAAAGTGAAATATTGGGGCGAGCATCTTTTAGATACTTTAGAGGATTTAGTCGTATAAGATAATTATTGACACAGGCCTCAATATTAAATATACTAGAGGTATAGTAAAATGCTTTTCAATCTACACCATCCATCCCTGTGGTTTTCCTACGGAAAACTGGCTCAGTAGTTTCACTTCGTGAAACCCACCTTCGGCTGTCGGACTTCTTTTCGTCATGTCTAGGATGTTGCAGTTTCAAAGTAATTTTGCTATATATGATAAATTATTAAAATTATCAATTCAAGGAGTGATTTTAAAATCATGGATAAAAAAGTTACATTAGTTCTTGGAGTTATAGGTGCCGACGTTCATGCGGTTGGTATAAAAATTCTAGATTATGCCATTTCAAATGCAGGATTTAATGTTATAAATCTTGGTGTTATGGTTTCGCAGGAAGAATTTATTAATGCTGCGGTTGAATCTGCGGCAGATGCAATTTTAGTTTCTTCACTTTATGGGCATGGCGAGATAGACTGCCGCGGTTTACGTGAAAAATGCGACGAAGCAGGTCTTACAGACATTAAGCTTTACGTTGGCGGAAATATTGTTGTTGGCAAATCTGATTTTGCTGAAGTTAAAGAAACATTTGTTAAAATGGGTTATGACAGGGTTTACCCACCAGGGACAAGCCCTGAAACTTGTATCAGAGATTTGAAGATAGATTTTGACCTTTAAGACCTTCTTCTAAAACTTTGATTACTGCTTAACAAAATAGATTCATAGTGGAGCTTTAGCGAAATGTGGAGAATCGTATTTGAGTTTAGCAGAAATAAGTTTTAGACAAGGTCATAAGACCTTCTTTGTGAAGAAACTAAACAGGAGGGGATTTAATTGAACATTTTATTAACTGCCGATTTTGGCTCTACATTTACCAAGGTTTCGGCGGTGGATATTGATAATAAAAAAATAGTGGGCGTAGCAAAATCTTTCACAACAATAGAAACTAATGTTTGTGAAGGATTTGACAATGCCTTAAAAGAGCTTTATGCTATTTGCGGAAAAATTAAATTTTCTAAAAAATTTGCATCAAGTTCGGCTGCTGGCGGGCTTAAAATGATTTCTTGTGGACTTGTGCCAGATTTAACGGCTAAGGCTTCTAAAATGGCAGCCTCTAGTGCTGGAGCAAAGGTTTTAAAAACCTATTCTTATGAGCTTAGCGAGCATGAGCTTGAAGAAATTTTCGTCCTAAAACCTGATATTATCTTGCTTTCTGGTGGGATTGATGGCGGAAATAAAGATGTTATTGTTGAAAATGCAAAAAAGCTGGCTAGCATAGATAGCAATTTTTCTGTAATAGTTGCAGGTAATAAAACAGTTTCAGGCAAAATTGCAGAAATATTAGAAAAATCAGGCAAAAAGGCAATTGTAACAGAAAATGTTATGCCCGAATTTAACAAATTAAATATTTTGCCTGCAAAAGAAAAAATAAGAGATTTGTTTATAGAAAATATTATAGAAGCCAAAGGCCTTTCAGACATTCAGAAGCTTATGGATAGAGAAATTGTTCCAACGCCTCTTTCGGTTTACGAAGCTTGCGAAATTTTAGAAAAAGAAATAGGCACGCTTATGGCCTATGATGTTGGCGGTGCTACGACTGATGTTTATTCCATGGCAGCAGGCACACCTACTATGCTAAATGTTGTGATCAAGGGGTTGCCTGAGCCGTTTGCAAAACGGTCGGTTGAAGGCGATATTGGTGTTAGATACTCTATTTCTTCACTTTTAGAAGAGGCTGGTGCTGATAATATTTCTAGGAATATTAGCGTTTCTGTGAAAGAGATTATAAATTGGGTCGAAACATGCAAGAAAACCCCTGAAACTTTGCCAAAAACTGAAACAGAGAAAAAGATTGATGAAGAGCTTGCAAGCCAAGCCGTTTTAATTTCGGCAAATAGGCACTGTGGCTTTTTTGAAAGCTATTACACACCTGTTGGTGAAACTTTTATGCAAACAGGCAAAGATTTAAGCGATGTTAAATATATAATCGGTGCGGGCGGTTCGGTTATAAATGCCGAAAATCCAAAAAAAATACTAGAAAAAGCTTTGTTTTCTCCGCTCGATTTTAGCATTTTAAAACCAAAATCGGCTAAAATGCTTCTGGATAAAAAAAATATTTTTGCGGCGATGGGGCTTCTATCTAGAGAACACCCCAAAACGGCAGTTAAAATAATGCAAGATGAGTTTCTTGAACTAGGCAATGATTCATAATTGTTTATGCAAGTTGCCCAAAAACTAACGAAAGGATGTTTAAAATGGACATTCAACTAAAAAACGAAAAACTAAGCGACGACATATTTTACAAACTCCAAAAAGACGTTTTAACACACTGGCCAACAGGAAAGGACGTTAATTTTGAAGAGGCCGTTGCCTACCAAAAAGCTATTGCAACAGAAAAGCGTTTTTCTGAAAAACTTAACCAAGCCAAACTAAGCGGCGATACTTTAATTCAACCACGTGCAGGTGTTGCTCTGGTTAGCGAACATATTGAGCTTCTTAGACATCTCGAAAACGAAGGCGAAGCAGACCTTTTACCAACAACTATTGATGCCTACACAAGACTTAACCGCTACAAAGAGGCCGAAGTTGGTATTGAAGAATCTAAAATCCAAGGCAGATCTATGTTAAACGGCTTCCCTGCGGTTAATTATGGCGTTAAAATTTGCCGTGAAGTAACTTCTGCGGTTAAATCGCCTGTTCAGGTTAGGCACGGTACGCCAGATGCTAGGCTTCTTACAGAAGTTGCAGTTGCCGGTGGATTTACATCATATGAAGGAGGCGGAATAAGCTACAACATTCCATACTCTAAAAATCATACTCTTGAAAAAACAATTTACGACTGGCAATATTGCGATAGAGTTATCGGTCTTTATGAAGAGGCAGGAATCACAATAAACCGTGAGCCTTATGGGCCTTTAACTGGCACACTTGTTCCTGCTTGTGTATCAAACTCAGTTGCAATTATAGAAAGTTTATTGGCAGCGGCTCAAGGCTGTAAGCACATAACTGTTGGTTATGGCCAATGCGGCAATTTAATTCAAGATATTTCGGCTGTTAGAAGCTTACAAAAACAAACTGAAAGTTACCTTAACAGATTTGGCTTTAAAGATGTTGTTGTAACAACAGTTTTACATCAATGGATGGGCGGCTTCCCTGCGGATGAGGCAAAGGCTTTTGGCGTTATTTCTTGGGGTTCTGCTGCTGCTGCACTTTCTGGGGCAACTAAAGTAATTGTTAAAACTCCTCATGAGGCTATGGGTATTCCAACCAAAGAGGCTAATGCTGAAGGACTTAGAGCAACAAAACAAGTTGTTAGTATGCTTAAAGACCAAAATTTTACAAGAACAGCTTCAATTTTGCTTGAATCTGAAATTATCGAAGCAGAAGTTGATTGCATAATGAACAACGTTATCGACCTAGGCAGAGGCGACATCGCCATTGGAGCAGTTCGTGCTTTTGAAGCTGGAACCTTAGACATTCCTTTTGCTCCAAGTAAATTTAACCGCGGTCTTGCAATGCCTGCTCGTGATAACGAAGGAGCTATAAGGTTCTTAGATATTGGCAATTTGCCGTTTTCTAAAGATTTGGTGGATTTACACCGCCACAAGCTAGAAGAAAGAGGAAGATTTGAAAACCGCCCTGTTTCTTTCCAAATGGTTATAGACGATGTTTACTCAATCGGTCTTGGTAGACTGGTTGGTCGTCCTTAATATACTGAAGTTTTTAATTATCTAACTTAGGAGATGTTTAATATGAAAATCGTAGATTTAGTATGTTCTAGGGGTCAATCAGGCTTTTTCTTTGATGACCAAAAAGCAATAAAATTAGGTGCAGAGCCAGATGGAAGCAATTATGTTGGCACGGCAGTAACTGAAGGATTTTCAAAAGTTCGCCAGCCGGGCGAATCGGTTTCTGTTATGCTTATTTTAGAAGATGGGCAAATAGCTTGGGGCGATTGTGCAGCTGTTCAGTACTCTGGTGCCGCTGGTCGTGACCCGCTATTTTTAGCAAAAGATTATATCCCTGTTATTGAAAGAGAAATTAAGCCACTTTTAGTTGGCAAAGAAATTGGCACGTTTAAAGAAATGGCAACACTTATCGATTCTCACCTTTGCACGGATGGTAATCATCTTCACACTGCTATTAGATACGGCGTTACTCAAGCAGTTTTAGATGCTGTTGCTAAAGCAAACAAAAAACAAATGGCTCAAGTTGTTGCAGACGAATATGGCACAAAAATTGCTGATGAAGCAATACCTATCTTCACACAATCAGGCGATAATAGATATGATAACGCTGATAAAATGATTTTAAAAAGTGCTCCTGTTCTTCCCCATGCACTTATTAACCATATTGATAAAATTGGCAAAAACGGCGAAGTTTTGGCAGAGTACGTACAGTGGCTTGTTAACAGAATAGAAACTCTTAAAATGACACCTGACTACAAACCTGTTATCCATCTTGATATTTATGGCATGGCTGGTGTTGTATTTGACAATAATATTGAAAAAATTGTTGACTATTTTGCATCTCTTACTGAAATTGCAAAAGGCTACAAACTCAGGTTTGAAGGGCCTGTTGATACAGGTAACAGAGAAACAACAATGCTTGCACTTAAGGGCCTCCGCGAGCTTATAGATGCTCGTAACCTTCCAATTGAAATTGTTGCCGACGAATGGTGCAACACTTTTGAAGATGTTGTTTACTTT
>WQZK01000102.1 GCA_009780765.1 Defluviitaleaceae bacterium | reverse complement strand
TTGTGAAAGCGACCTTTGGTCGGTTTTCCGTAGGAAAACTGCTTGGAGTGGCGAAGCCAGTTTGCCCAAAGGGCAAACCACAAGGAAGTACGACGAAGCAATCCATGCAAGCACCGAAATATGGAAAAAAGCATGGATTGCTTCAACCCTTACAAGGTTTCGCAATGACATTACTTGTCTATACTTTTTGTTTTCGGTACACGTCTAATGACGCTTAAAAGCCTTACTAAACCCCGAATGAGTTTCAAAGCCATAATCCATAGCAATGTCTATTAATTTTCTGCCAGAAGAAAATTCGCTTGCAGCAAAGCAAAGCCTTCTTAGACGAACATACTTCATGGGCGAATATCCAACGTAAAAATCAAATACTCTGTAAAAATGATGTTCAGAAAAGCCTGCAATTTCTGCTAAATCTTTGAGATTTATGTTTTCCTTAAGATTATCGTCTATAAACAATAAAACTTTTTGTATTATGGTGTGATAGCTCATTTTTTATGCTCCTTCATTCTACTATAGCTAAATTATAGCAGAACAAAATTTTGCTGGCTGTTCCAAAAATGCTATTGTTAAAGACTTAAAGCCATGAGGTATAAATTTGCTAAATCTTTAACTACTTTAAAACCAAATTTTTCATACATTTTAACTGCATAATTATCTTTATGAACTGATAAAGATACTTGATTGTAGCCGTTCTCTTTAAGCAAAGAAAGCATCAACTCTAAAAGGTTTGTGCCAATACCTTTATTTCTATAGCCTTGATATAGAGAAATTGCAAGTTCTGGAGTTTTGTCATCTACATATCCAAAGCCTTTTGGTTCGCCTGATAAAAGCCTTGCCCAAACTGCTCCAACTAATTCAGTGCCTATTTGTGCCACTAGGCAAAAATCGCCTTCTTGCCCAAAATTATCATGATATATATTTAATTCAGGCTCTAAAACAACATATATTGGCAAACGCTCGTTTTCACCTCTTTGAAATATTGCTTCGTACAAAAAATAAGGAAGAAGGTTAAATTCTTCCTTATTTAGCTCTCTTATAATGTGCTTCATATACGATTGCCGTTTTTATCAAAATTTTTCTTCAATACTATTTCAGTAGGAATTATAGACAATAGCACTATAACTGCAATTCCACCTGCTGATAAAATAGGAAGTAACCAATTTTCAAAAGCATATGTTTCACGGCTTAAAAGAATTACAAGAACAACTGTAGCAATAATTAAAACAAGGCTAAAAACAACCCAAATTTTGCCTACAAATTTGTGTGCAAATTGCCATGTTTCTATGTTTTTGCAAGCCATTGGCGTTCTATATCCAGCCCACCATCTTATTTTTTTCGAGCCGCCCTTCATAGCAAAAATTCCAAAAAATAGTACAAAAAGTGGGAGTGCAAAGCTTGTTATTGAAAATATTAATAGACTATCCATATTATATTCCTCCAAAAATATTATTGCATAGAATTAACAGACCCTAGTGCGTGTATAATCTTTGCTTCAACAATTTCTTGTAGATAAGTTCTTGCGTTACCTAGGTATCCCCTTGGGTCAAAATCTTTAGGGTTTTCGGCAAGGTGTTTTCTGATACCTGCCGTCATCGCAAGCCTCAAATCCGTGTCGATATTTATTTTGCAAACAGCCAAAGATGCAGCGTGGCGAAGCATTTCTACAGGCATACCTTTAGCTCCTGAAATAGATGCACCAAACTCATTGCAAATTTCCACACTTTTAACATCAACCGAAGATGCTCCATGCAAAACTATAGGATAATTTTTAAACCCTGCCTCTTCAAGTTTTTTAGTTATTGTTTCAAGTCTTTTAAAATCAAGCTTTGCTTCACCCTTAAACTTATATGCTCCGTGGCTTGTGCCAATTGCTATTGCTAAAGAATCTGCCCCTGTTCTTTTAACAAATTCTAGTGCTTCATCTGGGTCTGTATAAGTTGCATCCTCTTTAGAAACGTTTACATCATCTTCAACGCCTGCAAGCCTGCCAAGTTCGGCCTCAACAACAACCCCTCTGGCATGGGCATATTCAACTACTTCTTTAGTTTTTGCGATGTTTGTTTCAAAATCGTAGTGCGATCCATCAAACATAACAGAAGTGCAGCCACATTCGATAGCTTCTTTTATTGTTTCTAAATCTGAGCCATGATCAAGATGAAGTGCAACATCCATGCCAGTTTCTGCAATGGCTGCCATAACCATAGGCTTTAAGTAATCCCTTCCTATGTATTTAAGAGCTCCTTTTGAAACCTGCAAAATAACCGCCGAATTTTGAGCCTTACAAGCTCTTATAATTCCTTGGATAATTTCCATATTGTTGATATTAAAAGCACCAATTGCATAGCCGCCCTCATATGCTTTTTTTAGCATTTCTGTAGTTGTTACTAACGCCATTTATTACCAATCCTCTCTAAAAATTAAGTATTACTTATATTGTAACATTACATTTGTATTAAAATCAAGTTTTATTTGTTTTTTTGCTTGCTTTTTTTATCTACATTTGTTATAATGGGATACGCGTAAAGTTATGCACATATCTGTTGATAACTTTATAGCCCATTAATTAATAACTTGGGAGGCGTTTCTTTTGAGACCAGCATTAGATATAAATAGTATATATGACAAGCTGCTTAGTCGTGATGAAAAAACTTTAGAAATGGTTTACGAGCATTATTACAACCAAGTTATGTACATTTGCTATAAAATTTGCAGAAATAAAGAAGATGCAAAAGAGGCAGCTCAAGACACGTTTTTTAAAGCATTTAAAAATCTTGAGCAATTAAAAGAAGTAGATAAATTTGGTGCGTGGCTCAAACTTATTGCAACTCGCGAGTGCTATGCAGTTGGCAGAAAAAGCTTATCTAAGATTGACGATTCGGGCGAACTTACAAACGACCAAGTTAGAGAACTTGATGAGGACTTTTTACCAGAAGAATATATTAAAAAGCAAGAACTTAGAACAGAACTTCTTAAAGTTATAGATGAGCTTCCGCAAAAACAGCGTGAAGTTATATATATGTATTACTATTCGGATATGGATTCGACAGAAATTGCCGCATTACACAAAAGTAACCCGGGAAGTGTTAGAAAATTACTGTATGATGCTAGAAATAGCATAAAAAATAAAATCGAAAAGAGCAAATCATACGCTTTTTTATCTAGTGTTTCGGTTGTTCCGCTCCTCCTTTTATTTAGAGCGGATGAAGAGTCGGTTATAAGAGAAATCGGCTATATTGCCATGTCTTTCGTTAGTTTGATTGGTGGTGGTGTAGCAGCGGCTTCGGCTTCTGGCCAAGCAGCAGCAACGGCTTCAGCAGCAGCAGGTGCAAGCTCTGCAGGGGTTGCTACAGGCACTATTGTTGGAATTGCTTGTGCGGCAGTTGTTGCGGTTTCGGTAGCAGCTACGCTCTACTTTACAAATAGAGGTGATGATACTGCTCAACCTGAAACAGTGGCAATTCATGAAACTTTTGAAACAGAAGATACAGAAGAAGATATTATTACAGAAGCTATTGAAATAGACGAGGTATACACAGAAACAAATGAAGAAATTGCAGAAGAAATTGATGATGATGCGGTGGTTTTAATTCCTTCGCAACCTGCGACAAGCTTGGAAATTTCAGATGAAATCGTGCAAGACACAGAGGTGCTTGTAGATACAACCTTAGAAGATATTCAAGACGAAGCTACGCAAACTGAAATTGTTGAAACTAATAACACAGTTACTACTGTAACACAAACAGAAACACCTCCACCAGATCAAGTAAATTTGCTTCAAAACACTACAGATAACAGAACAGAAGAAAACGAGCAAGTGGTTGAAGCACCGCCTATGCCGCCAGAAACTCAAGAGCCTCCTGGCGGAGGAGTTGGCAATGGCCGAGTAATTCACACAGTTTCAGATATGATAGGCGAAAATGATGCTTTGATTCTTGAAAATAATGGCTCTAGAGTTGCAGTTGAAAATTTGCTTGAAAGACATGGATTTATGTTTTTAAGGCAGGCTAGAAGAACAACTGGCGAAGAATATAGATTATATGGCATTAGAGAGCAAGATAAAATCCTTGTAATAGGTATAAGGCATAGTACGGGCGAATGGTTAAGCAAGCACATTTTCATGCACGAGAGTGAAAGAATACCAACGGCAGAAGAGTTGCTTATTTGGCTTGATAGTTAAGAAGGAGGAGAACGTTTTGAAAAACATTAAACAAATAGCAAGTTTACTACTAGCGTTTATATTCATAACATCTAACTCTTCTCTTAATATACTTTATGCAGAGGGCGACGTTTATTTAATTGATGTTGTGGAAGACGAAGAAAACATTGAAAATACACACATAAGTATGGTAACAGTAACATTTGATGCAAACGCTGAAGATATGAGTATGCCTGCTCATGAAGCTGTTCGTGAAATTTCACAAAATACATCCATAGGCGAAGATAATATGCCAAATGCTCCACTTCGTGATGGACACTTATTCATGGGCTGGAACACTGATAGAAATGCTGAGGGTGCAGAATTTAATGCAGACACTATAGTTTTAGCAAACACAACTGTATATGCAGTGTGGGAAGTGATGCCTACTGGAAGGCATAGACCAAGGCCGCCAGTATCTAATATTGAAGTAGAAGTTACATTTGACAGTAATGCATCTCGATTTGTTTCAAGCAATGAAATAATAACATACACGCTTGATATAGAAAACATTGGAAATATTGAAACAGAAGATGTTATCGCATCAATAGTATTTACAAGTAACGCAGAGTTTGTTTTGGGTAGTGAAGTAATTTTAGCTGGCCCTAAAGGCATAACTTTTACAGTAGCAGATTACAGGCTAACGTTTTCTATAGAAAATATAGAAGCGGGTGAGCTTGTTTCTTTGGCGTTTGATTTAAAGGCACCAAAACCTTATGGAGCTTCGTTTGCTGTAGGAGCTGTAGTTGAGCTAGTTAGCATCAGAGAAAGTTTTACTGACGTAATTATACATACGGTTTCAGAATCAACACAAATGGATTTAGAAATTTTAATGACGAGTAATTATGAGGATGAAAGCCGTGTTTTTGCAACAACTAACACACGTGAAGGAAGCACCATAGAATATGTGGTAACTATAGAGAATACAAGTGTTAACTACGGTTCGGTTTTGGCAGATATAAGAGTACCTGATGGAACAACTTATGTTGAAGATAGTTTGCAAATTTTTGTAAATGGCGAAGAAATTCGCGATAATGATGGTGGCGGCGGCAAAGGCAGAGATAGGGATGAGAACGAGCAAGGAAATAGAACGAGGCACCATCGAGAACCTGACCTGCCTGTTGTAGATGAAGATATTTTAAACACAATCGAGCTAGATAATATAGGCCCTGATGATGTTATAGAAATTAGATTTTCTGTTATTGTTGACGAGCTTGAAAACGGAGAACACAAAAGAACGTATACAAACTTTGCAACTGTAAACGGAATTGATACGAATGAAATAACTCACTATGCACAGGTTTTCATATCTTCGGCAACTGGTGAAATAGTTCAAATTGGTGATGAGGTAACTTATAACATAAATAACGTTTACAACGACTTTGAAGCAGAAGTGCACAACTTTACAGTTAAAGCTTTTGTTCCGCTAGGGCTTGACCTAATTTCAATAAGAATACCAGCATGTTTAGAAAGTTGCGGGCTTAGCTATATAATAAGATATAGAACAGAAGAAAATGGGTGGGTACAAGCAACACCACAAATTTATATAAAAGAAGAAATGAACTACATCTTGCCAAATGTTAAAACTCGCGACAGAATTTTAAGCGTAGAAATTTTATTTGGAACAGTTTCAAGTGGATTTGTTCTTGAAGCTGGTATAGATTTTGTTTTTGAAGTTAATGGCGAGTCGCTAACAGTAGAGCTAGAAAATCATGGGCTTGTACAGTTTGATACACATTCATTAAGTTTTTTCTCAGATGTATTGTAGGATTTTTAATATTAATATTAGGGCGGACATGTGTTCGCCCTTTTTATTTAAACAGGAGGCAAGTTATGTCTTTTCGTTCTAGGGGGCTTCGTGGGAGCACATTTGAAGAAATGATTAATTTAACAAATAATGTATATATGGAGAAAAGTTTGGCGATGATTCAGAAGATACCAACTCCTATAACACCTGTATCTTTAAATAGTGAGGGGCAGATTACGCTTGCTTATTTTGAAAAGAAAAGCACAATTGATTATATAGGGGCTGTTCAAGGCATACCAATTTGTTTTGATGCAAAGGAAACTACGCTTACTCGTTTTCCGTTGCAAAATGTACATAAGCATCAAATAGAGTTTATGGAAAATTTTGAAAAACAAAAAGGCGTGGCTTTCTTTTTGGTTAACTTCCTAAAATATAATAAATGTTTTTATCTACCTTTTAAAACTTTAAAAATGTATTTCGATGATTCTGAAAATGGCGGAAGAAAAAGTATTCCATATGATGCTTTTGATGAGAATTACATCATCAGCTCAAAAAATGGGTGCTACTTCCACTATTTAGAGGCTATAAATAAAGATTTGATTGAAAGGGGGTAAAGAAAGAGGAGTTTTTCATGAAATCATACAAAAAAATACTAACGATTCTAAGCTTTGCAATGTTTTTGCAAGCATGT
>WQZK01000101.1 GCA_009780765.1 Defluviitaleaceae bacterium | reverse complement strand
CCGCCTGCAATCCAGTCGCTATACTCTTGTGGTGTTCTGTTGATAAACTCTTGCCAGTCTTTCATAGTTTGAAAATAGCATAAATTCGGGTATTTATCTGGCGTTAGTATTCCGTCGGGTATACAGTTATAATTTTCGCCACAATGGACTAACTCATATTTATCAGCAAGCATTTTTACCATAGTTGATTTTCCTGCATACGATGTTCCATTTATAAACATTACATTTTTTAGATAGTGCTTTATTAAAAGATTATTTATTTTCATTTTATTAAACTCCTCTATAGGTATTTTTACGCATAATAATAAAACCTGTACGAGCAGGTTTTTAAACTACTTATGTTATTAGCGAATTCTATTTCCACCTATAAAGATAAAACTAAACATTTTTATCAACCCTTTACTAAACTAATTGTATCATAATGTTGAACTAAATATCAATAAGCAAAACATGTAACATAAATTTAATAAAAAATTAAGTTCTTAGTGCTAGTATGTTTACAAATTTTAGTGTATAATAAACCTATCAACTAAGGAGGTAATTTTAGAATGAAAAAATCTAAATTTAATAAATTAAAGATTGTTTTGGCGTTAGGACTAGCCGCAACAATGATGATACCGTCAGCAATTAAAACTGTAGAAGCGAGCGTGAATAACCCTGTGCCAGTTTATCTTGATGGAGTGCTATTAACTTTTGAAGAGGCACAACCACAAATTATGAATGATAGAACAATGGTTCCGCTTACTGAAACAGCGGCTCATTTTGGTATGACTTTTACTTGGAACCCAACAACTTCTGAAATGGTTTTTACCAACGACTATATAACTATGAGGCATACAACTTTTTCGGATGCTATAGAAGTAAATGGTACTACAATTGTTTATGATACACCACCATATGTGTTTACTTCTACAATTGTAGATGGAAGAACGCTTATGCCTATAAGAATGCTTGCAGATGCACTTGGTGCAGAGGTAGAGTGGGATGCACCAAACAGGCGTGTACTTATAACTACAACAAATAATATAGAGCCGCATCCTATGCCAACTGTTCCGCCGATAAATACATCCACTCGTCCTAGCATTTTAGAAATTGATATTCCTAATAGAAGTATAGAGCAAGATGAAGGAGTTGTTATTAATGTTCAAGCAAGCTTAGGCACAACTAGGGTTAGGATCACAACTTCTAATGGCAGAACTGTTTTAGCAGAATCTTCAGAATTTACCGAAACTAGCCAAGCTAGAATTTTTGAAGTAAGGTTTGAAGCAACAACTCTTGGCGAAAACACTGTAAGAATAAGTGTTGGAACTGATACAGGCTTTGATATGACCACTAGAACGGCAACATTTACTGTTATAGAATCGCAACGCACTAGAATTATCAATGTAAATCCAGCAAATCCTAGAGGTAGAGTAAATGTACCTATAACAATCATTGTTAGAACTTCTGCGGATGTTACTAGGCTTGAAATTCTTAATCAATCAGGGAGCGTAATTAGATCTGCTACAGTACCAATGGCTAATGCTCCTCAACATCGTCAATGGGAAATAGAAAACATCACTATTGGAAGTCCGGGTACGCATACATTAACCGTTAGAGCTGTTGGTGCTAACAATGTAGCGGCAACTCAAGAAATTCAGGTAACAATTGAAGGAAGACCAAGAGAAAGCATAAACACTCTTGCAGAATTTGCGAATAATGATGGTTTAGGTGCGCAAACTCTTTCTATTTTTGAAAGATTTATAACAACTATTACCACAAATCAATATACAGAATATATATATGTTGAGGACGGGCTTGGTAACGAAATTGGAACTTTTAGAGATTTCACCGATACAGGCAATGGTAGAAGGTGGGATCTTAGCTGGAACTTGCATAGTTATACAGGTATTTCAACGATTAATTTCAGAATTTTTGCAGTTGATGAATTTGGTGATGCCGTTACGAGAAGTGTTACTGTAACTATTGCTGACTAATTTGTTAAAGGCAAAGAAGATCCCCGCCCAAATACGAATATTTCTTTCAGAAATATTCGTATTCTCGAATTAATAAGGCATAATAAAGCGGCATGCTTACTAATCTTCGTTTAAAATCATAGTTTGCTATCGGTTAGAGCAGCACGTGCAGTAGCAACGTGGATTGCTTATGCAAACAATGTTTTAAGCGGGATAGTATTAAATGTCGCTTTATGTATATAAAAAGGAGCGATTTTTATGGCAAAAATGAAATATTTAGGGCATGGAAGTTTAATGTTTACAACAAACTGTGGTAAAGTAATTTATGTAGATCCGTTTTTTGGTGAAGATTATGATACTGAAGCAGACCTTATTTTGGTTACACATCAACATGGCGACCATAATCAAATTCACAAAGTTGCAAAAGCTGAAACTTGCAAAATTATAACAGAAAGAGATGCACTTTTAGGCGGAAAGCACAACAGTTTTGATTTAGGTTTTGCAAAAATAGATTCGGTTCTTGCAGAAAATGCTAACCATAAGCCAGAAGAATGTGTTGGTTATATCCTTTATATTGATGGAGTTTCTGTGTATTGTGCAGGCGATACTTCAACAACTACGGATATGGAAAAAATGGAGAGTATCGATTATGCACTTTTACCAATTGATGGTGTTTATAACATGGATGCGATTGAAGCCTCTAAATGTGCAGAGCTAATTAATGCAAAGAATACTATTCCGTATCATGTAGACCCAAGTGGCTACCTCTTAGAAAAAGTTGAAAAATTTATACATAAGAGTAAGCTCATTGTTAAACCGAGCGAAACTATAGAGCTGGTATAGGGCATGCAGAAGAGAATTGCTGTAATAAATGATTTATCATGCTTTGGGCGTTGTGCAATTTCTATATCTATGCCTATATTAAGTGCTTCGGGGCTTGAGGTTTGCACTTTGCCAACGGCGGTTTTATCAAGCCACTTTGCTTTTCCTAATCCTGTGTATATTGATACAACTGAGCATTTTGAAAATATCAAAAATCATTGGAATAGCCTAAATCTTAAGTTTGATGCTATATTTACGGGGTTTATAGGCTCATTAGATATGATAAAAATGGTATCGTTATTTATTGATATGTTTAAAGGTGATAACACAAAAGTTATCGTGGACCCTACAATGGCTGATAATGGCAAATTCTATTCTTCTCCAATATTTACAGCAGAGTATTTAGAAGAAATGAAGGAGCTTTGCAAAAAAGCTGACATAATTATGCCAAACATTACCGAAGCTTGCCTTCTTGTTGGCAAAGAATATATTCAAGGGCCATATAAAATTGAGTATATCGAAAGTCTTTTGAAAAATTTTGAGCAAACTGTAATATTAACAGGTGTGTACTTTAATGATAACGAAATAGGTTGCACCTTGAAAGAGTTTAGCAAAAAGCCAGAGTACATATTTTCATCAAAAATAAACGGACATTATTTTGGCACAGGTGATATTTTTGGAAGTACATTTGTTGGTGCTATATTAAAAGGTTTTTCATATAAAGATGCTACGAAAATTGCGGCTGACTTTGTTTCTATTTGTATCGAAAAGTCTAATAAAGTTAATACAGACAATGTTCGAGGGATAAATTTTGAGCAAAATCTTGGGAAATTAATAGAAATGTTAAAGTAAATTGCAAACACTACCCACTTAAAGGTGGTGTTTTTGTTTGTCATGGCGGACTATCACCCTTATATAGAAAGTAGATATTTCTTAAAATTTCTTGAATTTTTTTTGGACTTGGTGTATACTTATAGCAAACGTGTTTAAAAAGCGTGAATGCCATTGCTCAAAATGCAAAACTTCCTCAGTAGTTTCGCTTTGCGAAACCTCGCTACGCTCACCGAACTTCTTTTCGGTACGCTCTGAAGTTTTGCTTCACTCTGCATTCACTGTTTTAAACTACGTTTACTATGTAATATTAACTACTTAGGAGGTAATTTCTTGGACGCAGTTTACATGAAAAACATATATAAATATTTTGGCGATTTTTGTGCACTAGACGACGTTTCGCTTAAAGTGCAAAAAGGCACAATTCATGCACTTTTGGGCGAAAATGGAGCAGGAAAATCCACACTTATGAACATATTGTACGGCTTTTATAATTCAGATGGCGGAGAGATTTTTGTAAACGAGGAAAAGGTAAACATAAAAAATCCATCTTCTGCTATAAATTTGGGAATTGGTATGGTTCATCAGCATTTTATGCTTGTTGAAACGTTAACTGTTTTACAAAATATTATTTTGGGCAGTGAAGTTACAAACCGTCTTGGCATTTTAAACATGAAAAAGGCTAGAAAAGAAATTATGGAAATATCAGAAAAATACGGTCTTGCAATAGACCCTGATGCTCTGATTTCCAATATTTCTGTTGGTATGCAGCAACGTGTTGAAATTTTAAAAACACTTTATCGTGGTGCAGATATTTTAATTTTGGATGAGCCAACGGCAGTTTTAACTCCCCAAGAAATTAGTGAACTTATAAATATTATGCAAAACCTTATAAAAGACGATAAAACCATAATAATCATCACGCATAAGCTCAAAGAGATTAAAGAATCTTCAGATTTTTGTACGGTTATAAGGCGTGGGAAGTATATCGACACCGTAGAAGTGAAAGATGTTTCAGAACAAGGGCTTGCCTCTATGATGGTTGGGCGTGATGTTAACTTGCACATTGATAGAGGTGAGTGCGATCCTAAAGGTATTGTTTTTGAAGTAAAGGGCCTAACTGTTGCTGACTATCGTGGGCTTGATAAGGTGAAAGATTTTAACATCAAAGTTAGAAGCGGGGAGATTGTTGGAATTGCTGGAATTGAGGGCAATGGGCAAAAAGAGCTTGTAGAGGCAATTATGTGCCTTGCCCACACAAAAGCAGGTAATGTTTTGATAAATGGTAAAGAAATTCAAAATACTAATCCGAAGAATGTACTTGAGTCGGGTGTTTCAGTTATTCATGAAGATAGGCATAAGAGAGGCTTGATTTTAGATTATTCGGTAGAGCTTAACACTGTTACGCAAAAATTTAAGAAAAAGCCATTTTCTAAAAAGGGCATTCTAAACTTTGAAGAAATAAATAATTATGCTAAAAAACTGATTGGGCAGTTTGATGTTAGACCTGACGATTGCGAAAAAACGCCTATTCGTGCACTTTCTGGCGGAAACCAGCAAAAGCTTATAATCGCAAGGCAGGTTTCGGAAGATTTTGAGATAATAATCGCTGTGCAGCCAACACGCGGGCTAGATGTTGGAGCTATTGAGTTTGTGCATAAAGAGCTTGTTAGGCAAAGAAATGCAGGCAAGGCAGTTTTATTAATTTCTTTAGAACTTGAAGAAATTATGGACTTATCTGATAGCATTGGTGTAATTTATGACGGGAAAATAGTTAACTTTTTTGAGAACGATGGCAAAGTTAGTGAGCAAGAAATAGGGCTTATGATGGCAGGGGGTGGCAAAAATGAGTAATAAAATTCAGAAACTGCTTAGAAAAACATGGGTATCTATTTTGCTTTCGGTAGTAATTGGTTTTGGTGTTGGTGCCATTGCACTTGCAATTGCTGGGCACAACCCGTTTAGGGCGTATAGTTATCTATTTCAGGGGATATTTTCACAGCCACGCCACGTTGCCTGGACGATTATTAACGCAACCCCTATAATATTAACGGCATTATCAGTTGTTTTTGCCTATAAAACAGGGCTTTTTAATATTGGTGCAGATGGACAGTTTATGATGGGTGCAGTTGCTGCTGTGTTTTTGGGGCATTACTTGCATCTACCTCCAATTATTCACCCAATTGTAGTTATTTTAGGTGCAATGCTTGTTGCAGGAATTTACGGTGGAATTGTTGGCTTGCTGAAGGCAAAATTTGGTATAAACGAGGTTATAACCTCCATAATGTTAAATTGGGTTGCCTTGTATTTTAATAACTATTATATCACGCTTCCGGGCGTTAGAAAGCCCAATACAGATGCTTCATGGGAAATTCAGCAAACCGCATATATCCGTGTTATGAATAATGTAAAATTTGCAGACGACGGCGTTGAAAGGCTTCGAGCTGGCAATTGGTTTTTCTCAGATGTTGTTCTTAGAACCGATTTGAATTATGGCATTTTAATAGCAATTGCCGCTTGTGTTTTGGTTTGGTTTATACTTAATAAAACAACATTAGGTTACTCGTTAAAAGCGGTTGGGTTTAACAAAGATGCAGCTGAATTTGCAGGCATAAATGTTAAGAAAAATATAATTACTTCTATGTTTATAGCGGGAGCAATTGCAGGCATAGCGGGAGCTGTGTTTATCATGGGTCAAGCTCCTCATAGGGTTACAACACTTGCGTTTAGTGAACAATATGGCTTCCATGGGCTATCGGTCGCACTTATTGGTGCGGTTCATCCAATTGGTATTATATTTGCTGGGTTATTCTTTGGAGGAATTAGATATGGTTCGGGTTCAATGCAGGCAAGAATGGGTGTTCCGAACGAGATTATAAGCATCGTAATTGGTTCGATAGTATTCTTTATCAGCATTGCATCATTATTTAGAATAATTGCAGATAGAATTGAAAAAAAGAAAGGCGGTAAGTAGACATGCATTTAACAATATTTTTGGCTATAAATATAACACTTATGTACTCTGCACCGCTTATTTTTGG
>WQZK01000100.1 GCA_009780765.1 Defluviitaleaceae bacterium | reverse complement strand
TTTTATAGTCGTTTGAGATGAAAATTATCTCAAATACGACCACAATACTTATTCTTTTGCAATTTAACTCACTATATTATACATGATTATTAAATACAATACAACAACAAAAATATTACAATTATCGAGTTTGTTGTTTTATGGAGTATCAATTCTATTTATAACAAAATTTCTATTGAATGGGCGTATCAATAAATATAGTAATATCATTTTTTACGCTTATGTTTTCTCTAAAAATATCGAGCTAAATTTAATTTTTTATTTTGAATGTAAGCTCCCTTTATGGGTTACTCTTCTTCAAATCGCCTAAAAGTTCTTTAATTTTTTTTAACTCATGCCTATTAAAATCTTTTTCGCCGTATCTAATCTTTATATAAATTTCTCTCATTTCATTTGTTTCAGTGTTTTTAAATTTTGTGGCTGATTTTTTTTCTATATCCATGCTTGTTGTAAACTTTTCTACATCAATGCCTTTATCTTTGCAAAACAAGAGGTATTTTCTATAAAGTTCACGTATTGGGTGTTTTATAGAAACTTCGGGGATCACTTTTTTACCTGTGATTTTCTCTCTAATCTTGTTAATGCCTTTAGCAGGTGCAAGGTGCTGGTACTTTTCATTTCTAAGCAGTTTTATAACGATCATAACTATAACGGCTGCTATAACAATAAAAAACACATATGTGAGAACTATATCAGCATTTGAAGGGACAAAAAGTTCAGTTGAAAGCTCATCAGAATACTCAATTCCGAGACCTTGTAACCCATCAAATTCGTATTCTAATGTTCTAGCAATAGGACCCCTTCTAGACATGTGCCTCCCATCACGTATGAATGTAATAGGATTTGAAATAAATTCTAGAAACCATGTTAAAGCAAACAAAAAGCCAGGAGCAAGAGCATTGAAATAAAACGAGGTTAAGAGGTTTACAGATGCATTTGACACCAAAAACATTATTACAATTATTGCAACAATGGCAACAGAAATATTAATAAGTTTAAAGCGGTGTTTGTTAAGCACCTCGTCGTCATGCCGTAAAAGGCGCATAATTAAAAATATACAAACAAAAAATATTGCGGTATATGGCACAAAATATAAGCCTGCATAGCTCATCATACCTAATAGAATAGGAATTAAAATAAATCCACACGAAATTTTTGCGTAGAGCTTAAGCTGGTTCATGCAGCTTAATTTGGTTATATCTTTTTCTATTTTATAGGCAGCATAAACCATATAAGCGAAGATTGGGGTTAAAATCACTATGTTTACAATGTGCAGAGGAACTATTAAAAAGCAAGCTCCAAGCAAAATAAGTGGAGTATATTTTAACACACCTTTTTTAGAAAGCAACGTTACTAGATAGCTAGAAACTGCAAAAACAGGCAAGGTAAGTAAAAGACTTGTTCCACCTAAAAGTACGCCTAAAAAGTTTGTAAAAGTTAGGTAAAAACAAATATCACACAATATTTTAAGAACTTTTAAAAATTTCATAACAATCAGCCTCCTACTATAGTACTGCTTCACCAACTAAATCTTACCAAGTGTTTGTGATTTTTTTACTGCAATCTCTTCGTCAACTTCTCCTGGCTTGTTTACTAACAAGCATCGTCGTAGCTTCCTAGAGCTTGCATAAAAATTCTCACAAATCTTTTAGCAAGCTTTAGTTGGTGAAGCAATATTACGAGTTGTCCTTGCGAAGTTCACCTAAAATTTCTTTAAATTTCTTTACATCTTGGCGATCAAAATCTTTTTCGCCATATCTAACTTTGATATATGTTTCACGCATTTCGTTTGTTTTAATTTTTTTAAAGCGTTGGGTCGATTTTTTTTCTATATCCATGCTTGTTGAAAATTTTTCAATATTCATACCATCATTTTTACAAAACAAAAGATATTTTCTGTAAAGCTCACGAATTGAGTTTTGAGAAGAAGTAACACGAACTGGTGGCTTGCCAGTAATTCGCGCATGAATTTTATTAACACCACGAACAGGAGCAAGATGTTGATATTTTTCGCTTTTAAGTATTTTTAAAACTATAAAAACCATAAAAACTAATAAGACTAGTAAAACTGAATATGTTAATATAGTAAATGCAAGCGATGGCTCGTAAAGCTCTTCTGCAAAATCAACATAAAGCAAATCCTCAAAAAAATTAAGGGCACCTATATCATAATGATCAAAAATTTCAGGTGGTTCTCCATATCCAACACCAGGAGGGTCTATATGCCTTCCCAAAAGACTTATAAAAATATTTAAAATAAACATAAATGCAGGAGCTATTGCATTAAAATAAATTATGTTTAACAATCTTAAAAAAGCATTAGATACAAAAAGTGTTATTAAAGCAATCGTACCAACTGCAATCGAAATATTAATAATATTAAATTTTGCGTGTTTTAGCATTTCTTTATCATGCCTAAGCATACGCATAGAAAGACTTATACAAACAAAAAATATAATCATATAAGGTACAGAAAACTCGCCAATATAAATTGCCATTCCAATAAGGAGTGGTATTACAACAAAACCAGCTGTGATCTTAGAGTAAAGTTTAAGCTGATTTTTACATTCTAGTATGGTTATATCGTTATCAATTTTTGCAATGATGTATACCATATAAACAAAAACGGTAACTAAAATGACTATATTAGCGACATATAGCGGGATAATGAAAAAGCAGGTTCCTAAAAGTAAAAGAGGGGCATATTTAAGCACACCTTTTGATACAAGAAGTATCGAAAGATACGATGAAACAGCGATAACTGGTATTGCAAGCAGCAAGCTTGTTCCTCCAACCATTGCACCAAAAAAGTTTGCAAAAGTTAAGTAAAAGCAAATATCACAAAGTATTTTAAAAACCTTTATAAGCTTCATTATTACAGCTCCTCGCCATAAATAAAGGTAACGCTTCCGCTAGTTCTTGAGCGTAGTTCGTTTGCAAGTTGCAATTTTTCGTTATCTTTTTCAGGAGTTATTATTATAGTAGAACGCCCAACTTCTTGTTTAAATTTCATTTTTTCAATAGTTTCTGCAAAGCCCTCAGTAGAGCGGTAAGCAGATGCACGAGCAAGCCCTTCGGCTATATAATGAAAATGGCTACGACCAAGCCCCTCGGCAACATAAGACCAATGAGAAAGAGCATCAGAAGTTGTAGCATTTGTTAAAAAATCGTACTTAATGCCTTTGTTTTCAAGCTCTTCGCAAACACTTCTTGCAAGAGAAAAACATTTTTCGTGCAAATCTTTACGTTCTTGTTCAAATTTTTCAGTATTAACGTCTAAAAGAATAGAAACGCTAGGCTCAACAGTATAATCAAACTGCTTAACCATGAGCTTTCCAAGTTTTGCACTGTGTTTCCATGAAATATTTTTCATAGGGTCGTAGCTGGTGTAATCACGAGAGCCAACGGTTAAAACGGGGTCTTCCATAATAAAACGCCTAACCGATAAATCCCCCAAAAAACCACCCAAAATATTACTAACATCGGCACTATTTACAGGCTTTGGATATACAAGTATTTCGGTTGAAATATTTATATAATTAATATTTTCATGCACGCCAAGAAAATCACCTGTTTTCATAAGCTCGCCCTTGTAAATATAAACGCCACGGCTAGGAAGTGCTGCATTCATTTTTCTGACTAAGCTTGATTTAGGCCATAAATATGTTGAAAATGTGTGACTTAAAGTACCCATAATGGTATCAAGCCTAAGTTTGGCATTTGTGTTAAATGTGTTTGTTTCTGGTGGGAAAACCTCATCTACTCTTAAAAACGAGATAAATCTAAATTTTTCATTTCTAACTGTTGTGATAATTTCAAACTCTTCATCAGGTTCAACAGTAAGTTTTGATGTTTTTATGCTATATTTTATGCCTGTCATGGCATTTTTCATGGATAAATTTTGAACGATATAGCCAAGTACAATAAGGATTATTATAAAACCTATCATGATAAATTCTCCAAAGGAACTTGTGCTTTATCTATAATTCTTTGCAAAACTTCTAAAGAATCCCCGCGAGAAGAGCCTAGGTTTAGCCTATGTGCTAAAATATGAGGGGCAACAAAACGCACATCTTCGGGGATTACGTAGTCGCGTCCATTCATAGCGGCTGTTGCTTGAGAAGCTTTGTAAAGAGCAATTGCTCCCCTTGTAGAAACGCCTGAAATAAACTGGCTTTCTGTACGAGTTGCTTCAATAATATCCATGATATAGCTTGTAACATCTTGCGAAACTTTTACATTTGTGTAATTATTTCTGATATATTCAGTTTCTTCTAAAGAAACAACTTGATTGAGTGTTTCTAAAATATTAAGTGTAGAAGTTCTTGAAATAACGCCCATTTCTTGCTCACGAGTCATATAGCCTAATGAAAGACGCATAAAGAAACGGTCTATCTGTGCATCTGGAAGAGGGAAGGTACCGTAAGATTCTAGCGGGTTTTGCGTTGCCATAACCATAAAAGGCTCGGCAAGCTGGTATGTATGCCCGTCTACCGTAATTTGCTTTTCTTCCATCGATTCTAGTAAGCTCGATTGCGTTCTTGGTGTTGCACGATTTATTTCATCAGCTAAAACAATATTTGTAAATAATGGACCTTGTCTAAATTCAAACTCGCCAGCTTTTTGATTGTAGAAATTAATGCCCGTAAGGTCTGAAGGTAGTAAATCGGGCGTAAATTGAACTCTTTTAAAATCGCCGCCAATAGTTTTAGCAAATGCACGTAAAAGCATAGTTTTGCCCGTTCCCGGAACGTCTTCTAAAAGAACGTGACCCGCACAAACAAAAGAAATTAAAACCAAAAAGATTGGCTCCTCTTTACCAACAATTACCTTAGAACAATTTTCTACTACTGACTTGCGATAGTTTTGAAACCTATTAATATCCATATAAAAACAACCCTTTCTGTACTATTTGTAATAAGAATGTAACATTTCTTATTATAAGCATAACACAAAGAGGGTTGAATTTCAAGTTTTTTATTTATCCAAGATTATACACTTTTCTTTTTTCTTGTTGCTCCAATAACAAATAGGATTATACCCATAGCAAGGCAAGAAATAAAAATTAACAAGTCTATGTTTGAGTTTATGGCGTGTGAAGTGTTCCATTTAAGAAGATTTGCATCAAAAATTCTAATAAGTCTGCCATCATATCCTAGTACTCTTTCAACAAAGCCACTGATGAATGGTTGCACAGCACCAGCTAAAGCTATACAAATTCCAGCTTTTATAAAGCCATTAACTCTTAGGTACTTTGCTACTAAAAACATTGCCCAAACAAGTGCTAAAGGAAGCACAAGAATAGTAAGAGCAGAGTTGCCAAAGCTTGCAAAACTGCCTACATACACCATACTAACTACAATAACTCCATAAAGGAAAAATGTGTTGATAAGCATGTATATAAGCCCTTTGTGGCGTTTTATTCCTAACTTAATAAGCAAATACGGCAAAAATATAAGCGACAAGCCAAAGTATATAGGAACGATAGTTACAAAGAACCAATCGCCACGGGTAAATATTACGCATGTTAGAAGTAGTAACGTTAAGCTTGCTGTGAAGCTTAAAAATGTTATAAGCCACTTGTTTTTGTTAACAACTAGAGGCACAACAGTAACAGAAGCTGCTGTCATTAAAGAAGTTAGAACAATAAAGAACCAGTCAAGTGCACGTCCTGTTGCAAGGTTTATAATAAATGTAACTAGTATTGGGATACTCATACAAGCGGCGATGCTCGCTCCAATCATTGTGGTATTTCGTTTTATAGTTTGTGTATGATTTTTAACAACATGCTCACGCTCGTTTTTTAAAACTCTATCAACTGTATTATTTTTCATTTTTTCAAGAGCTTCTTGGCAGTTTTTACACTCTTTTAGGTGTTCCTCAATCATTTTTTTGCTACTTTCGTTGCAAACGCCATCATAATAAAGTGGCAATAAGTCCATAATAATATCGCATTCTATTTTCATATTTAATCTATCCTTTCTTGAATTTTAATTCTGGCACGATGATATGTAACTCTAGCCCAATTTTCTGTTTTACCAAACAATAAACCAATTTTTTGAAATGATAGCTCCCCAAACAATCGTAAGCTAAAAACTTCTTTATACGGATCTTCCATGTTGTGCAAAACCTGATGTATGCGGAATGCAAAATCTTCGTCTATAACTGCATTTTCTAGGTTTGTGCTAGAAGAAAGTTCTTGGTCTAATTCGCTCGCTTGGTTGGCTTTTCTTGTTTCATCTAAAAACAAATTTTTAGCTATGCTACAAAGCCATGTAAGTTCAGAAGAATCGCCACGGTGTTTAGAGCTTGACGTCATAGCTTTAAAAAAAGTTTTTTGTGTGATTTCTTCAGAATCATGTTGGTTTTTTGCCAAAGTCATGACGAAAGAATACACTTTCATATAATACGTATTATACAATTGTTCAAAATCGTTCGCCATGTTTTTATGGTGCATATCAGTGCCCCCTTATTTATTTTCATAGGTTAGACGAAGAAGTTTTAATTTCGTTACAAACTTTTTAAATTTTTTTTATACAATCTAAAAAAGGTAGCCAATACTAATTCCAATCAAACACTGTGATTTTCAGAGGGAAGCTCCGCGTTACGCAAGGAGCGTTATGACCGATAGAAAATCCAGATGTTTGTTGAGAATTAGTATTAGCTACCTTTAAAGCAATATTAATGATT
>WQZK01000099.1 GCA_009780765.1 Defluviitaleaceae bacterium | reverse complement strand
CCAAACCCACGCTCTTTTTCGCCATCTACAAAGATAATCGCTTCCATGTAGCCGTGTTTTTCGATAGTTGGGCCTACGGTTTCGTTAAAAGAAAAAATTTCGCCGGGCTGTAGGATGGTTTCGTTTATAGATTCGGCGGCTTTTTCTATATTATTTGTGCGGCCTTCGTCGTTTAGGTCAAATTCGGTTGTAAATGTTGCTAGTTGCTCGTTTAAAGGTTTTGTGCTTCTGTTTCTTGTAAAGCGGGATGTAAAGCGTGGGCGTTCGCGTCCTTCGGCGTGTACAACCGTTTCGGAAGAAGCAGTGCAACCAGTTGGTAAAGCAAGCAAAAAAACAGCCAAAATTATACATAGTTTTTTTATATTTTTCAAAATATCACCTCGGTATATTGTTTGCGTGATATGTGCGTATATGCTGGAAATTTATACATTTTGTAGTAGCAAAACGAAAAAGAGATACACTTCTGTTCGTCATTGCGAGGGCATATTTATGTTGCTTTTCGTAAGTGCCAAGCCCGAAGCAATCCAGTGCGAGAACTTAAAAGTCTTATTCTATATTGATGTTATAATGCATTTTATAGCTCTTGCACTGGATTGCTTCGGGTGCAACATGTACTACTCTTATAATGACTAGTACCCTCGCAATGACAATCAGGGGCTCGTTTTGCTACAAGTCTATTGGTGGAGTTTACGACGAAGCCATTCAGAGCTTTTTTGTAATATATTACATAAAACACATTGACATATTATAGTATATGATGTATAATTATGAATATACTTGTAGTAAAAAAAATTTAGAAAGCGGAGTGTTTTTTATGGGGAAAAGAAAAAAACCAATAATTAAAGTGCCAATAATGCCTTTGGGTGCTCCCGGTGGCGGTTCTCCAGTTCTTCCTGATGAGGGGGCGTAAAAATGGATGAAAAATTAAAGCTGTTGAGGCTTAGTTTTTTGTCTTTAGGAAATCTTTATGATACCGATAAAGCAGTAGTAAAAAAAATTTAGAAAGCGGAGTGTTTTTTATGGGGAAAAGAAAAAAACCAATAATTACAGTGCCAATAATGCCTTTTGATGCTCCTGGGCAAGGTGCTCCAACACCTCCTGATGAGGGGGCATAAAAATGGATGAAAAATTAAAACAGTTAAGGCTTAGCTTTTTGTGTTTAGGAAATATTTACGATACCGATAAGGTAATAGAAGTGCAAAGAAATTTTGAAAAATATTTATTGGATAATGAAGATAATGAGATGAAGCAATTAGAGAACACTGTTTATCTGCTTAAAGCTATGATTAAATATGCAGAAGATTATGATATTAGTGAAGCCTATGAATTGGTAGAACCAGTTATTAGAAGGCTTGAGTATGGCGACAATGCAGAACTTATTAATAATAACTATAACAAAAAGTTGCTTGTTTGTATCATTCATTTGTGCGCTAGGTATACGCAGGCACTTAGAGTTCTTAACAATTTAGAGGCTAACCTTAAAGATTATCCAATACCAAAAGACGTTGAGGAAGATTTTAAAGTTTTTATATACATAAACTTTGTAGAAAGGCTTTTGTATGCGAAAACGGTTGAAAAGCTTGACAAAGAGGAAGAAGCAAAGGTTACTAAACTTTTTGTAAAATATTTAGGTTTGGCTAGAGAGCTTTGTGAAAAACGAGAAATGAAGCATTGGCTTGTGATTTTAGAGTTTAGAGAAGGGCTTTTCTTTAAAAATAGCGAAAAAATAAGTGAATGTATGTATTTGGCCTATGCAACTCATGAACATAACTTGTACAAAGGGTTTCATGCAGATTTTAATAAACATCTTGACATTGCTCGTGTTGAAAAAGAATTTTCAAAAAAGCTTGGCGAAAAAATTAGAGAAGAGCGTCAAAAAAGAGGTTTATCACGCCAAGAGCTTGCTAGGTTTTTAGGGTTGCCAGAAACTCAAGTGAGCAATATTGAGCGAGGGCATTCAAGTATGAGAGTAGATAAGTTGCATATACTTTCTTTTCTTTTTAATATTCCTATGCAGGAGTTTATTTCATAAAAAGGCGGATTTATATCTGTCTTTTTTTGTGGAGTTGGATGTTGAATCGGTGGTTATCTGCAATTCGCCATTAGACATGTAACAAAACAGAAAAATGTAGATTGACCGTCATGCCGTGCTTGACACGGCATTCCATGCCTCTCGCAGTACAGATGGGATTGTGGGTCAAGCACGCAATAGACATGTAGCGAAACAAAATTTGCTAATATGTCTGTTCGTCATTAGACTTGTACCGAAAATAAAAAGTATAGACTAGTAACGTCATTGCGAAACCCTGTAAGGGTTGAAGCAATCCATGCTTTTTCCCATATTTCGGTGCTTGCATGGATTGCTTCGCCCCTACTCAAAAAAGCAGGCTTTTTTGAGTTCACGGGGTCGCTACGCTTCTCGCAATAGACTCGTAGCGAAATTAATTAAATTATAGTATATGGAAACTTTTTCTGCCGTGATGTGTAGGGGCGTACTGTGTACGCCCGCTGGCGAACGAAGTTCGCCCCTACATAGTTGTACCTTTTTTAAATTTCAGAACATGCCTATTGTGGGCTTGACCTGTAATTCCATTCGTACTGCAAGAGATGTGAGATTGCGGATCAAGTCCGCAATAGACTTGTAGCGATATTGAGATTTTCGCTACAAGTCTATTGACTTTTTACTCTTGTTTCGCTACATGTCTAATGACATTCTGGCAGAAAAATCTAATCTCGAAACAACTCTAATAACGTGCAGATAAAAACTGCCAATTATCAACATTTTCAAAAAAGTATTGACAAAATGATTTAATATGTTATAATAGTTTTGTAACATTTAATTAACAAATAGGAATTGTTGTAAAATTAAATAAAACCGAAGCGAAGCTTGGAGCCTTTAGGCGTAAAGCCAAATGTTTTCGCAGAAAACATAGCGAAGGTTTTTACCTTAGCCAACATTCCATAAGTTTTTTTGGAGGAAACTCATGAATTTTAAAAACAAACTGCTAAAATGTTTAGTAATTTCGGCATTTTTGTCATTATTTTTCACAACAACGGTTTTGGCAAGCACAAACGGAACAGTTTCGGGCGATAATGTAAACGTTAGAAGTGGCCCGTCGCTCACGTCAAGCGTTGTAACAAGATTTACTAACGGACATGCTGTAGAAATTATTGGCGAATCGGGCGATTTTTATAGAATCTCGGTTGATGGCCAAGAATTGTACATATCGCAACAATTTGTAGAGGTATCTAATGCCGATGCAAGAGTAAACACAAACAATGTAAACATCAGGCTTCAACCTAATACAGATTCTTTAGTTCTTGGCACACTTAGAGAAGGCACCGAGGTTTCGGTTCTTGGCCGTACCAATGGTTGGTATGAAGTAAGGGTTGACGGGATAGAAGGCTTTATAAGGTCAGATTTTTTAAGCGGGGCAGCCCTTGCAAATGTTGTAGAGGTTACTGCGGCAGAAAGCAACTCGGCTCCTACAACTAATGTAACTGCACATCTCGAATTTCATGGCGTTGTAAATGCAGGTGCTGGGCTAAGGCTTAGAACTGGCCCATCTACAAACGCTGATGTTATACAGGTTTTACACCGTGGCCAGCCTTTTGAAATTTTAGACACTCAGGGCGACTGGATACTTGCAAACATAAATAACCGTGTAGGTTTTGTTTCGGCAGAATTTGTTACGGTGCGTGAGGGCGGCATTCCTGAAGGTTCTTTTCTGGCACGTGAGCTTGTTGATTTTGGTTTGCAATTCTTAGGCACGCCTTACTTATGGGGTGGTACTAATTTAAGAACTGGTGTAGACTGCTCGGGCTTTGTTTTCTCTGTTTTTAGAAACTTTGGAATAACTTTAAACCGCACATCTCGTGGTATGAGTACACAAGGCACGGCGGTTGCAAGAGCTGATTTATTGCCTGGCGATTTAGTATTTTTTGATACTTTTGCGGGTGGTAATCAAGGGCGTGTTTCTCACGTTGGTATATATATGGGCAATGGCGATTTTGTTCACTCATCTTCTTCAAGAAGAACTTGGGGTGTTGTTATTTCTAACTTATCAGAGCCTTATTATGACCGCTACTATGTTTCTGCTAGAAGGATTTTAAATTACTAAGGAAATTTTAATATGGATATTTTAAACATTAACTTTGACAAATTTGTTAAAATGGTTTTAAGCAAACCAAAGCCAAATAGCGAATATAATAAAATAGAAATCAAGCCTGTTATCACCAAGAATAACAGGCTTTATCAGCTTTCATGCTTTAAAGGCGACAAGGTGTATCATAAAAACTTAGATGTTGCGAGGTTTGATGGTAGTATTGCTGTTATTTCAGCTTATTTTAAGAATATAGACGTTTTTTATACCGATAAGCATATTTTCTCTAAAGAATCGAAAAAGGGCAAGGTGAGCCTAAAATCGACCGTTTTCGATGGGGTGCAAAAAACATCACATAATCGCACTAAAAATTATATACTAAAAGAAGGGCTTGAAGTTAAGCCGCTTGTTGATTTGGGCGTTTTTACAAGAGATTATAAGCTTGTTAAATCTAAATCCGACAAATACAGGCAAATAAACCGCTTTGTAGAAATTATTCAAGACGAATTAAAAACATTTGACAAAAAAGAAATAACCATACTAGATTTTGGGTGCGGCAAATCTTACCTAACATTTATTTTGTATTATTATCTAACAGAAATTCTAGAAATACATGCCAAAATTATAGGCTATGATTTAAAAGAGGATGTTGTTAAAAATTGTAATGATATTGCCGAAAAATATGGCTATAGCGGAATTAAATTTGTTGTGGGCGACGTTTCTAAAATCGACAAAGTTGACGATGTGGATATGCTTATAACGCTTCACGCTTGTGATACTGCTACCGACTATGCACTTCATTCGGCAATTAAAAATAACATAAAATATGTGTTTTCTGTGCCTTGTTGCCAGCACGAAATTAACGAGAACATAAGCATTTTTTCGGAATATAAACTACTTACAAACCATGGGCTTATAAAAGAACGCTTTTCGGCACTTTTAACCGATTCTATACGATGCGAAGTGTTAAGATGTGCAGGGTATGATGTTGATGTTTTAGAGTTTGTAGATTTTTCGCATTCGCCTAAAAACCTCATGATTAGGGCGAAGAAGGTAAAGGTTGCGGGCGAGTTATGTACAGATTTAGAAAAACTTATCAAAGAGATCGGCACAAGCCAAGAGCTTTATAAGCTATACAAAGAGGAGAATTTTAATGGTTAAAACCTTAGTTTTGCAAGATATTAACCTGAGCGGGCTTGATTTAGACAAAGATAAATACATAATTTTTAAACAAAGCCAAAGTGTTAAGCCATGCGTTGGCTGCTTTGGTTGCTGGGTTAAAACACCTGGAAAATGTGTGATAAAAGATAGCGACAGCGATTTTGCCGTAAAAATGCCACATGTAGAAGAAGTTATTATTATAAGCGAGCTGGTGTTTGGCGGGCTATCTCCTAATGTTAAGGCAGTTCTTGATCGTAGCATAGGCTTTATCTTGCCGTTTTTTTGCAAAGTTAACGGCGAAATGCACCACAAGCAAAGGTATGATAAGCGTCCGAATTTAAAATATATGCTATATGGCGAAAAAATGCCAGAAGCAGAAAAAGTAACAGCACAAAAACTAATTAAGGCAAATGCAACTAATCTTGGGGCAGATAAATTTTCTGTCGAGTTTTACAATTCTACGGCGGAACTGTTGGAGGACTTAAAGCAATGATGAAAATTTTGTGTATAAACGGAAGTCCTAAAAGTAAAAACAGCTCAAGCGAACTATTGATAAACGAACTCTGCAAAATGCTAGGCATCAACAATGAGTATACAACCACAAAAACAATGGGGGTAACTAAACAAGAATTTCTTGAAAAATT
This sequence comes from Defluviitaleaceae bacterium, assembly GCA_009780765.1. GTDB lineage: Bacteria > Bacillota > Clostridia > Lachnospirales > UBA5962 > WQZK01. Next base: position 787 of record WQZK01000099.1, on the reverse strand, counting down.
TGAAGGCGTAGATGTAGCTGTTGTTGTTTTTCCGCTGTATGTAGATGGGATACCATCAAATTTATTACGCCTCTTATACGAATCTAAAGATGAATTAAAGAACATAAATTCAGATGTTGTTATTTATGCAATTTCAAACAATGGTTTTTTTGAAGGCAAACAAAATGCTTTAGCCTTAGATATGATAAAGCATTTTTGTGAAGCGGCAGGCGTAAAATGGGGGCAAGGCTTAGGCATTGGTGCAGGTGGTATGCTTACAGTAGCACCAATTGGTGCTGGGCCGCTTAAGAGTATTGGTGCTGATTTAAAAACGTTTTCGGCTAATATAAACGAAAGCATTTCAAGCGATAATTTATTTACGCAGCCTAATTTTCCAAAACTCTTATACAAATTGGGAGGACATGCAAATTGGAAAAAATCAGCAAAAGAGAACGGATTAAAAATTAAAGACCTTTACGAAAGGAGATGAATTTATGCCTAAAAATAAAAGTTTAAATTTTGTGCTAGGGGTTTTGTGCCTTGGCGGAGGGCTGTTTTTAATAGGCCAGTCTATATCGGTTACAAATGTTTTTGGGGCGTGGCGTATGTTTGGTTTTGCAGTGCCATCGGGGCTTGTGGTTTTGCCGCTTTTAATCGGTATTGGCATGTTATTTTATAATCATAAAGGTAAGGCGTGGAAGGTTGTGACAGGCTTTGGCGTGTTGTTTATACTGCTTTCGGTTATTCTTAGCATACGTATTGTTGTACATAGGGTATCGTTTTTCGACTTTATTCTGATGTTTGGGCT
>WQZK01000098.1 GCA_009780765.1 Defluviitaleaceae bacterium | reverse complement strand
AGCTTGTTGAACTCGTTTTGCTCTTGGCTTTGGTGGCGTTGTTTGTTGCGGTCTTTCCAACCTCTGATATTCTCCCGTATCTTGCTTGTTCTTGGACTTATCAATTTTGAAGTAAAAACATTGAGTTTCAAAAAATTCGTCGTCCTTGACCATAAATCTCCCTTTGATATTGGGTAAATGGTATGCCATATCATTGCCTAACATTATTCTGCTTGGCTCTCTATCTACAAATCTACCACAGATACGGAAAGACACGTTATTCTTTATCTGTCCGCTAACAATTGTACTGTCTGGTCGCTGTATCCCCATTATTAGATGTATTCCAACTGCACGGCTTAACCGCGTTAACGTTTCGATACTATCAGTTAGTATTTTGGATATTTCTTTATCTCGGGTTTTCAACAATTCCGCAAGTTCATCAATAAACAAGATTTTTCTTTTTAGATTTTCTGTATTACCGCTAACGGCTTTGTTATAGTCGTTGATATTGTCCACCTCGGCGGATCTAAATTTATCCAAGCGGTTATTTGTTTCAATAACCATATCACGCAATACTTTTATTACGGCGGTGTATTCGTAATGTATCGTTACTCTGTCTTTAAATTCTGTAAATGATACCCCACGCTTAAAGTCAATCAATTCCACTTCATAATCTTTGTACAATGCTTGATGTATTAAGCACTTTAATATATTAGACTTACCGCTTCCAGTTTCACCCGCAATAAAAGCGTGTGGGTCACGCTCTAATAGCATAGCAACTATACCGTAATGACATCTGCCAATAGCAAACAAGTTAGCTTTTCTTAAATAACTGTCGTCCCATTCCAACATGTTTGGCAGTGGCTCACTTTCGACATGTATACTAACAAGTCTTTTATTGGCTTCATCTTGTTTTATATCAACGATTTTTTCATTCAAGTGCATTTCAAATAAATCCTTTTTTTCTAGCCATGTTTTAAGTGGGCAGTATGTAGAGAAGTTATAAGTCTTTATGTAATCGCCTTTATTTTCTATAGACAAAAAATGGGGGTATCTGTCACCCGTCTGAAACTTCATCTCCTCGAACATATTATCAAAGAATGCTCTTGTTTGTTTAAGTGGTAGCACGTTAATAATATAATGCCTAACCACTAAACCAATAGCAATAGCCGTCACAATGAGAATTGCAATGCTTATTTGTGGTGAAGTACCAACCATAAAAAATAAAAGCCACATAAACCCCAAAAATACATATAGTGCGATAAGTTTTCGACTAAACATTTTTACAACCCCTAAAATAAATTGTATTATGCAAAAAAATATATCAATTAGCATTTTTTTGACTGTATAAATCCTTTACTGTTTTGTATGTTCTGTAGTTGATTATAACCTTGCGAACGGTTTTACCCAATTCTTTATCTTTATAGGGCATAGTGTAATTGTTATTATCGTGGATTATAAAGTTCAAATCCTTGTAGACCCGTGTTTTCTGTGTGAATGTCGCATATGCATATTTTTCAAGCATTTTTCTGAACTCGTCACGGTCTACAATTATTCTGTCGTTTTCTACTGAGTTGCTAATTTCTAGCAACTCAACAATAGAGATATATTCACGGATAATCATATCTAGTAATGTCATAGCTTCCCCCCTTAAATCTTGACTTTGCTTTTCAAATATATTTTTGTTGTTTTGATATTTGCGTGCCGTAGCTTTTCCTTCACTTGCTTTTTTGAACGACTTTTTTTGTATTCCAGTTTTGCACATGCACGTCTTAAATCGTGACAAGTAAATCCCAATTCTTTGGCTTGCCTTTGCAAATAGTTGGCGGAATAGAATATTTTTTTATCTTTTGATGTGCCGTCTATAAGTTCTTTCAAGCTTTGATACAGTTTAGAATATGCGGCAGCTTGAACCTCTACCACTTCATTTTTACCACCTTTACCAACAAAAGAAAATGTTATTGTATTGTTTGTAACGGTGCAGTTTTCGGGGTTGATACCAGAAAGTTCTGAAACACGCAAGCCTGTAGCAATAATTGTCTGATAGCTTAGTTTAAGTTTTTTATTCCGTATACGCTTAATCTTTTTGTCTACTTGGACAAACTCGATAGGCTTTAACTTGCGGTGTTTTTTACGTGTGGTTCTTTCTAGTTGTTCGATAATCTCCAATATATCAGCGGATAGAGTTATATTCTGAAATACACAAAAATGTAGAAAAGCATTCTTGGATTGCGAAAAGCGGTTTTTGTGTTTAATCGTGCCTAAGTTGTCCAGTATCTTGTCTATATCAAGGTTGTTGGCTGTGTCTGTTAGGCTTTGTCCTTCAAAAAGGGTACATAGTTTTTTGTAATAGGTGTTTGCCGTGTCTGGTCTGTATAAAACCAAGAGGTAATTTTTGTAAGCACTCAATAAATCATACTTCATCATCACCAATACACTCCCATCAAAAAATCGTGATAATCAAACGCGACGCATAAATTTCGAGCATAGCACAACCCAAGCCCGAATGCTCCCACCTCAATACCTACACACCTTCACTTTTACCATATATATTATATATATAATATATATGGCATTCCCTTGTACGATTAGAATGGCGTGTAAGTTGTTAGCAAAGTCTTATATTTCGGATGCTTACATGGTCGTAACTGTGGTGTAATTGCTATTGTTTATTATATGCACTGGTTACACTTTGGTTACAGCGGTTTTTGCGGTGGTTTTTGGCACATAAAAAAGCAAGGATTTTCAAATCCTTGCGAGGTAGTCGAATAAAATTAGTCGATAGATTCGAAAATCACATCGCAATCGGCTCTCTCTGATGCTCTTTTAGCCATTTCATAAAAATCACTACTCCCATTACATATCCTAGCACGATAATTAACTGAGTGTCCCCAGTAGTTAAGCCTATCATAATTACACAATTCCGTAGGATGAAATAACAAGGAATAGTAATAAGGGGTTTCCTCATCCTCAATGGTCTTGCATCTTAATAGACATGCAAATTCATCTAAATTTGTATACTGTGGAATCATACTTTTGGATTCAAAAAGATTAAGGGACTTAAATGTTCCTTTAAGCCAAGAAACTCTCTCAAGAAGTCCTTCAATTTTCTTGTATGGACAAACAAAAGCAATTGGTATTTTTAATGGGGAAATGGGGTCAAAGAATCTAACATTAATATCTAAGTCATTACCAATGCTAGTCCGTTTGTTGACCATTGCATATGCTTTCTCTATTTTTATTTCACTGATGCTGTCACTTCCAAAATCTATCGTAACATTAAACATTCCAAATACAACTGCTTTATTATCATCGTTAAAATTATTTGAACATAGGTTTAGAAACAAATACTCTATCATAGTGAGCGGATGAGCCAGCAGGGAAATATTTCTAAAATTCCCATTTATTAGACGGTGGAAGTTGTAGTATTCATACGTACCAACCTTACGACTAGGACTTTTCATAGGATGCGCGCCATTAATTTGCATATTTTTTTGGGCAAATATTTCTATTTTGTTTGGGTCAATGCTAAAATCTATCAATTTTATTTTCGGCATGTGAACTTTGTTGCTTGAACTTTGAGCCAACTTGTTCGCTTGTTCATATAAATTGTTTGCCTTTTCTGCTAGCTCATTCGCAATCGTAGATTTTTTGTTAGCAGATTTGGAAGATACTAGCGCAATAACTGATATTACCGTTGAGAGCAATATCCCAATAACCCCCAAAAGAAGTTCTCCCATACTCACTCTATGTTCACCTTCATTCTAAAGCAACACATAGAGAATTATATCAATTAACGTTGTACCGGTCAAACAAATAATCGGGAAAGACAAATATAAAAAGCAATGTTGCCATTGCCATATTTTGAAATAATTATTTTCTACTTTGTTCTTGTTTTGTATCTTGGTTTTCGTCGACACGCTTATCCCATTCAACAATCCATTCGATTATCGTTGGATTTTGGCTTTCGCGCAATATATTAATAATATCACACGTTATAAATTCGTAATCTGGATTGAATATCTCAACAATTTTGCTTCTTATCTTTGCATATATATCTGATGAAATATGCAGATAATTAGTCGCAATTCCTAACGTATTATAACTGTCTCCGCAAAATAAATAATTGCGATTATCATTGTTATCATTTCTGAATTTTAATGACACATTGCTTTTAGATTGATTTGCTTGAACTATTGCTTCCAAATATAAAATTTCAAATTGATTATCTAAAGTTGTTTGAATTTCAAATTTAATAAGCAATTCGTCATCATTCGAAAACCGTTGCATTGTTGTATAAGTTTCAAGCATTTGATATATATGGTTAGAATCTCTTAATTGTACATTCATTTTTACAATTCCATGCTCTCCGTTGTAAGTCTTAGACAAAGGGAATTTCATTTTTGTATCTTCAATCATCATTACACCTCTTGCCTATATTATAGCAATAAATATTACATAATATGCCATAAATATGATGTTGGAACATTGCCTTTACATGTGTCTTTGGTTTACGTATACAACCTTGATGAATTAAATGTTATGCAAAGATGGATATTTTTATCTAGCTTGTCTGCGTTTTTCGGAATAATATTCTCTCTCGGCTTTTCTTCTTCGAGCCATTTCTTCTTTTTGAAAATTCAAGATTATATCCACAAATTTCTCTATGTTTGGGTATTTTATTTTGAATTTCTCTATCTCATGATTTCTAGCTTTTTTCTTCATAGTCATACCTTTCTAATTTCATCACTCATAAATACTTTTTCTGTGGATTATTTATTTGTAAAAATTAACATTCAAAATTTTCACTGTATAACCTTCTTCCTTTTCTGATACTGCTGTTATCTTTTCTATGTAGTTCTGTACAAATTGTAATTTTTCACCTTTTGTTAGCAATCCCCAATTGTCACGAAAATTTGCCACAATATCAGATATTGCGATTCGCATTTCTTCTGTTTGTTCTTCTGGTAGGTTTGCAAGCTTATCTGCATATGTTTCTTTTTCATTTATTACAATCTTAATCATTTGGTCGTATTCATCAAAAGTTATCCGTTCATCTATATATAGTGTCATAATTTTTTTTGCTTTCTTTTCTAGCTTTTTTCTAGCTGTTATGTATTCTTCACGCAAAAGGGCATTAACATCATTCTGCTTGTTTTTTTCTTTGCTCTGTTCTTCTGCTAGGATTTCATCCGTAACGGTCACATCTTCAATAGTGTCCATATAATTTTCAAAAGCTTGTTCCACTTTTCTATGCGAAATATTAGAGGTGTCACATAACCCCTTTAGAATATTTGGGCAGCGATAGCTACCATATGATTTTTTTTCGCCTTTTTGGTTCGTGTTATAAAGATTATGGGTTGATAGCTTACTACCACACTCTGCGCAGTATATCGTACCACTGAAAAAATTATCTTCTTTCGGTCGTTTTGTATATGATTTCCTTTTTATTTTGCCAATTCTCTTTTGGACTTCTTCAAATAATTCTTGTGTAATTATCGCTTCATGTTTTCCTTCAACCTCAAAATATCTGTCTTTGTCCGCTATTGCATATCTAACTTTGCCTATATAATTTGGGTTTATTAGAACATTTCTAACGCTACTGTGCCCCCATGCTTCACCCTTTTTTGCCTTTATATTTCTATGGTTTAGGTTTTGGGCTATAGCTTGAAAAGTTAAACCACCTTCTATGTACATTGCAAATATCTCTCTGACAATCTCGGCTTCTTCTGAAATTATTTTTTGTATCTTATCGCCTTTTTCACGGCTGTAACCGTATGATTGAATAAACGAGCTTAATGTATATCCTTCTTTAACCTTCTTTTCGCAAGCAAGGGTTATTCTCTCGATAAGGTTTTCACGCTCAAATTCGGCAAATATTCCTATGATTTTAAGAAACATTCTGCCCGATGCTGTTTGTGTGTCGATACTCTCCATTAGCGAATTAAAAGTACAGTTATGTTCTTGGAATAGTTCTGTAAGGTCTATCAAGTCTCTAACCCGTCGAGTAAGCCTATCTATCTTGTACACCAGTACATTATTAACCTTGCCCGTTTTTATATCTTGGATAAGTTCGTTTATGGCAGGTCTGCCAGTTATATTCTTTCCGCTTATCCCTTCATCTGCGTAGACTTTGTAAAAATCCCACTCCATAATCTTGATATAGCTTTTTAGCTTCTCAATTTGCGCACGGATTGAATAACCTTCTTTTGCTTGTTCTTCGGTAGAAACTCGCACATAAATTGCTGTTTTCATATTTCTTGCCCTTCTTGGGGCATATATCGTGGCCTTTTTCGCTCATACTCTGCAAGTATTCCTATGATATCAAGAAACTTTTTGCCATATACTGTTTCTGTATCAATTTTGTCCATCACTGAATTAAGAAAGCAGTCATGCTCTTTGAATATTTTCGCAAGCTTTTTTAAATCTTTGAGGTTTCGAGTAAGCCTATCTATACTGTATACAAGCACATTATTAACCTTACCAGTTTCTATATCTTGGATAAGTTCGTTTATAGCTGGTCTGTCAGTTATATTCTTTCCACTTATCCCTTCATCGGCGTAGACTTTGTAAAAATCGCAACCCTTAATCTTAATGTGTTTTTTTAACTCCTCAATTTGCATACTAATTGAGTGGCAAGCTTGTTTCTTAGTAGAAGCTCGCACATAAATTGCTGTTTTCATATTTTTCTCTTGTCCTTCCTTTTCGGACAGAGATTTTATT
>WQZK01000097.1 GCA_009780765.1 Defluviitaleaceae bacterium | reverse complement strand
GATTACCTATTTTTTGATGACGAAACCGCAGAGCATGGTGTACGCAAAAACTCTGATTCGATAAAAATTATTAAAAACGCTTACATCGAGCCTTGTGCTAAAAATGCAGCACTTGAAGATAGATTCCAGTTTATAAGAAATGGATATTATTCACTTGATTCTAAGCTTACAACTGATGAAAAGCTAGTATTTAACCAAACTGTTGGGTTAAAAAGTTCTTACAAATAAAAGCGGTCGTCGCTGAAATGTTTGAAAAATTTGAAACAAATTTGAGACTTTTGAGGGGTACTTCTGTGTTATACTAGTATTGTGGAAAAGTGTAAACAGCTAAAAGCTCTAATTTTTAAGGTTTTTTCACTATCAAATTTGTTAAAGCATTAATTTCAATGAAAGAAAGGAAAATTATCATGACTAATCTTTTTTCAGAGTACACAATCAAAGGAAAAACCATTAAAAACCGTCTTGTTTTCCCGCCTGTTGTATGCTTTAATTATGCAGGTGAAGATGGTATGCCAACCGACCGTAACGTGGCACACTACCTTGACTATTCTAAGGCCGACATCGGCCTCATCATCATCGAAGCAACCTGCATCAATCCAAATGGCAAACTTCACAAAACCCAGCTTGGTATCTGGGATGATAAGTTTATTCCTAAATTTAAAGAAATTGCCGATAATTGCAAAAAACACGGCAATGTTTCTCTTGTGCAAATACACCATGCTGGAGTTTTAGCTAACTTTGCACCAAGTGAGTATATGTTAAAAGACAAAGTTGTTAGAGGAATGACAAAAGAAGAAGTTGAAATAACCATAGACGAGTTTGCCGAGGCTGCAAAAAGATGCTACAAAGCAGGGTTTGACGGGATAGAAGTTCATGCAGCACATGGATATTTAATAAGCCAATTTATGTCGCGATCTATTAATAAAAGAGAAGATGAATATGGGCTTGATAAATCGCTTTTTGGCGTTAGAATTATCGAAGAAATCAAGAAAAAGGTTCCAGAAGACTTTATAATTGCAGTTAGAATGGGTGCTAACGACCCTGATGTTTCTACAAGTGTAGAATACGCAAAAAAGTATGTAGAAGCAGGGGCAGATCTACTCCACGTTTCAACAGGCTTTGCTAGAGAAATTCCTGCCGATTATAAGGCTGTAGACGAAGATTATCACTATGTTGCAAACTTAGGTATACTAATCAAAAAAGCTTTGCCTGATGTGCCTGTTATCTCTGTTTTTGGCATAGATACTCCGCAAATGGCCGACGAGCTTATCAAACGTGGGCATGTTGACTTTGCGGCATCTGCGAGAGGCTTGTTAAGCGATTATAACTGGCTTTCTAAATACAAAAATGGAGAAGAAGTTGTTACTTGTAAAAAATGCAAATCTTGCTTATGGCGTGAAGATGGTGCTTTATGCCCTGCTCGCTTAGGGTGGAAAAAGTAGCGTGACGAAAATAGTTCTATCCGGAAGTATGTCTTTAATAGACAAAATGAAGAATGTGGCAACTAAATTAGAAACAATGGGCTATGTAACTGTCCTTCCTAATGAGGATGATTGGAGTAGCATACCAACTGATAAAAAGAATGACTATAAAAAAGAAGTTTCGATGAAGTATTTCAAGGAAATAGCAAAAGAAGATACTAGTGCCGTTCTTGTTATTAACGAGCCTAAAAAAGGAACAAAAAACTATATCGGTGCAAATACTTTCGCAGAAATAGCAATAGCTTTCTATTTTGGCAAAAAAATCTATTTGCTTAATGATTTCTATAACCAGTTGATAGACGAATTGGCAGGGTGGGGTGCTGTTCCTTTGTATGGTGTATTAAGTGATATTAATAATTAGAACACCGTATAGCAAATGTCTTTGAAAAGCGTTACTACGTTCGCTCAAAGCTCAAAACTTTCTCAGTAGTTTCGCTTTGCGAAACCTCGCTACACTCGCCGAACTTCTTTTCGGTACGCTCAGTAGTTTTGCTTCGCTCTGCACTCACTGTTTCAAAGTACGTTTGCTATAGGAGGAATATCACAAGGTGAAAAAAAAACTAAAAATCGCTGCAACAACTCTTGGCTGCAAGGTTAATGTTTATGATACCGATGCCATGCTTTCAGCATTTCGGGCATCGGGTCATTTAATTGTTGGTTTTTCTGAAATTGCTGATGTTTACATAGTAAACACTTGCACTGTTACCAATTTTGGTGACAAAAAATCAAGACAAATGCTTAGAAATGCTAAAAAAACAAACCCTGATGCTATAGTTGTTGCGGCGGGGTGCTACACACAAACAAGTCCTGAAGAAATAAAAAAAATAGATGGTGTAAACATTTTAATCGGCACAAAAGAACGTTCAAAAATTGTTGAAATTGTTGAAAACTATGCCAAAAATTCAGATGTAGAAAACTACATTTCTGATATAATGAATGAGCAAGTTTTTGAAAGTTTAGAGGTTGATAACCTTTCGGAAAAAACCAGAGCGTATATAAAAATTCAAGAAGGATGCAATAATTTTTGCACTTACTGCATTATTCCTTATGCACGTGGCCCTGTTCGCAGCCGTAATATTGAGGATATTGTTTCAGAAGCCAAAAAACTTAGCAGTTCTGGCTATAAAGAGGTTGTGCTTGCTGGTATAAACGTTGCATCTTATGGAAAAGATTTAAATCAAGATGTAAGCCTTCTTGATGTTTTAGAAGAGGTTCATAAAATAAACGAAATAAAAAGAATACGCTTTTCTTCCATTGAGCCAACCGTTATTACAAATGAGTTTATAGAATGCTTAAAAACTTTGCCAAAAATTTGCGACCATTTTCATCTATCACTACAAAGTGGATGCGATAAGACTTTACAGGCAATGAATCGTAAATATTTATCAGAAGATTATCGCCAAGCCATTTTAAAAATTAGAAAAATCATGCCAAATGCCAGCATAACAACCGATATAATTGTTGGTTTTCCCGGAGAAACTGAGAAAGATTTTTTAGAAAGCTATGATTTTGCTAAAGAAATGCAGCTCTCCAAAATTCATGTATTCCCCTATTCGCCCAAAAAGGGAACAAAAGCGGCTGAGTTTAAAGCCCAAATTCCAAACCATATTAAAAATGAGCGTAGTAAAAAAATGATAGAATTGGGTGAAGAAATGCAAAGAGAGTTTTTAAAATCGTTTATTGGTAAAAATTTAAGTATTCTTTTTGAAAAACGCACGGATGCTGGATTTTATGAGGGTTATTCTACCAATTATATTCCTGTAAAGACGTATTCACAAAAATGTCTTGAAAATGAAATATTTGAGCTTAAAATGTTGAAAATAGAGGATTTTTGGGGCATTATTTAAGAAATTTTGTAAAATATATGTTTGCAAAATTAGAAATTTTGTATTATGATATATAGTGAGGAAATTTGGAAACATATCGTTTAAGAGGAGCGTGAAGTAGCATGAAAGACTTGCAACACACACAACAGTTTACAAATTTAGATAAATTACCCGTTAGCGAAGCTCGTGAAACTATTTTAAGTGTCTTTCTTGCACTTAAAGAAAAAGGCTATAACCCTGTAAATCAAATTGTTGGCTACATTTTATCAGGTGACCCAACTTACATCACAAGCCACAACGATGCACGAATTCTTATCTCTAGGCTAGAAAGAGATGAGCTTTTAGAAGAAATTTTAATTGATTATTTGGAGAATAGTGGTCTGTGAAAGATGTAGAACCTACTAGATTTTTAGGGCTTGACTTTGGCGAAAAAACTATTGGCGTTGCCGTTAGTTGCTCGCTTAATTTGATTGCAACTCCGCTTGAAATTATACGCCGTGAGAACGAGGTTAGCATAAAAAAAAGCATTAAAAGATTGGAAGAGCTTATTAAAGAGCTAAACATAAACACTATAATTTTGGGATACCCAAAAAACATGAATAATTCAGAAGGCCCACGGGCTTTAAAAACCGTGGAATTTAAGGAGCGACTTTTAAGAAATTTTAAAAGAATTAACGTTATTTTGTGGGACGAGCGTCTATCAACTGTTGTTGCTCACAACAACATGAAATTAATGGGGCTTGACAATATAGAAAGACAAAAAATTGTAGATAAAGTGGCGGCTTCTATTATATTGCAGTCGTACTTGGATTATATAAACAATAAACAATAAACAAAAATAATTAAAAGGGAGATTTACACTATGAATAATTTTAACGAAAACGACTTTGATGGTTTAGAGAGCGATATTAAAACTATAACGGTTTTAGATGAAGATGGCAACGAATTTGAATGCCAGATAATTGACACGGCAGAACTTAATGGAACTAACTATCTTTTAGTAATTGAAAACGAATTTGCGGATGACGATGAGTGCGAGGCAGTTATAATTAAAGAAGTTTCGGCTGATAATGAAGAGTCTATTTTTCAAATAGTAGAAGATGACGATGAATTTAATAAAATCGCGAAACTTTTTGAAGAGAAAAATGTGGACGAGTATGAAATAGAACTTTAGTATCGAACTAACATAATAAATATAAGGAGAATTATTTTGGCTAAAATAACAGAAAAAAAACAATTACCACAAGTTGAAACTAAGGCATCAGAAAAAAAACAGTTGCCACAAGTTAAACATAGAAAAAGTGCAGCTCCCAAGAAACCTACCAAACCAGCTAAATCGGATAAGTCGGATAAATCGGATAGGCTTAAAATTTTTTCTTTGGGCGGATTACAAGAAATAGGAAAAAATATTACAGCCATAGAGTTTGGCGATGAAATAATTATTATTGATTGTGGAGTTGCTTTCCCACAAGACGATATGCTCGGGATAGATTTAGTTATCCCCGATTTCACGTATCTTCAAAAAAACAAAGATAAGTTTAAGGCAGTTTTTTTAACGCACGGCCATGAAGACCATATTGGTTCTTTGCCTTATTTACTAAAAGAAGTTAATGTTCCCATTTACGGCACACGCTTAACACTTGGTCTTTTAGAAAACAAACTCAGAGAGCATAAACTTTTAGATAATGCACAACTTAACTGTGTTTCAGCAGGCGAAACTGTTAAACTCAAGAATTTTAGTGTTGAGTTTATAAGGGTAACGCACTCTATTGCGGATAGCGTTGCAATAGCTGTTAAAACGCCGTTTGGCACAATTGTTCACTCGGGTGACTTTAAGGTGGATTACACCCCTATCCATGGTGAATCTATTGATTTGCAAAGATTTGCTGAAATTGGGCGAGAAGGCGTTTTGCTTTTTATGTGCGAAAGTACAAATGTTGAACAAAAAGGCTACACTATGTGCGAACGCTCTGTTGGCGAAATTTTTGAAAAAATTTTTGCAGAAAGTGAAGAACAACGTATCATGGTTGCAACATTTTCTTCAAACATCCATAGAATCCAACAAATTATTAATTCGGCTCATAAGCATGGGCGAAAAATTGCTATAAATGGCCGAAGCATGGAAAACACCTTTAAATGTGCAAGTGAACTTGGATATTTAAAGCTACCTAAAGATATTATCGTAAACATTGTAAATATTAATAACTATACTGACAAAGAGATTGTGATTATAACCACCGGCTCTCAAGGTGAGCCTATGTCGGCACTTAGCCGCATGTCTTTGTCAGAACATCGCTATGTTGCAATTAAGCCGGGAGATAAAGTAATTATTTCTGCTTCTCCTATCCCAGGCAATGAAAAAACTATCACAAAGGTAATAAACGAGCTGATGAAAAAAGGTGCTGATGTTATCTATGAAGGTCTTTACGATGTTCATGTTTCAGGCCATGCTAAACAAGAAGAAATAAAGCTTATGCACGCACTTTTAAAGCCTAAATATCTCATGCCTATACATGGAGAATATAAGCATCTCGTTTGCCATAAAAACCTTGCAGTTTCTATGGGAATGAATAAGGACGATGTTTTTGTTATGGGCATAGGTGAAATTTTAGAAATTACTAATAAATCGGCTAAAATTAATGGTGCAGTTCCGTCAGGCCAAGTTTTTGTTGACGGAATTGGCGTTGGAGATGTTGGTAGCATCGTAATTAGAGATAGAAAATTATTATCGCAAGACGGCCTTATGGTTATTGTTGTTGGTATAGAGCGTGAAACAGGGCAAATCGTTTCAGGGCCTGATATTATCTCACGTGGCTTTGTTTATGTTCGTGAAGCAGAAGACTTAATGATTGAAGCTCGGTCTGTTGTTCGTGCAGCTCTTGATAGGTGCGAGCAAAATAATATTACAGAATGGTCATCCATGAAAAACATAATTAGAGATGCGTTGAAAGAATTTTTATGGAGAAAAACTCAACGTAGCCCTATGATTTTGCCAATTATTATGGATATTGACTTTTAAATTTGGAGAGGATTTATATTGCATAATTTAAAACCTTTAAAGAAAAAATTAATTGAATATTTTAAAAATGATTGGGGATTTCCTGAAAATATAGATGGTGACTCTTTTGTTGACGAGCTTATAGAAGCTCTGTCATCTCTAGACGGCAATTTGCGTGATAGACTCGCATTTCCTGCATTCACTAGAATTGTGAAGAGTGGCAAAGTGAGCGACGAAAAATGTCGCTCGCTTTATCATGAGCTTATTACTGAAAAATATCTTCTTAAAGGACTTGGAAAAGAGCGTGATGACTCTGTTTTAGGGCGTTCGTCTTTTGTGTATGCTGCATGGTCGTTTTTGGAGTATGATAAAACCATTGATAACCGAATTTTTGGTAGTGGAGAACTTAAAAATTTCTTTGACATCCTTTTAAAATTAGTGCGTGAAGAAAAAGATTTTCG
>WQZK01000096.1 GCA_009780765.1 Defluviitaleaceae bacterium | reverse complement strand
TAAAACTTTGCAAATTCAAAAAAATGCTGTCGAAATAGAAAAAACATTGGGTGCCGTTAAGCTAGAATTTGAAAATTTTGCAGGTGTTCTTGATAAAACGCAGAAAAAAATTGGAGAAGCCTCGCAAGAACTTGAAAAGCTCGTAGGAACTAGAACGAATAAGATTAACAGTAGCCTTAAAAATATTCAAGTATATACTGGTGATGATGTTACAAAACTATTGGAATAAAAAATATTCAAAAAAGAGCGAACTGTATTCGCTCTTTTTAATACATCCGCTTCCTTCTATAAGCTTTAACAGAACATACTATGCTCACAACAGTTGAAGCCAAAACAAAAGGAGCAGCGTAAAATAATATAACTAAAGCCGTACCTAGATATTGAAGCCACCCGCCTCGCCCCCGCTCGTAAATATATACGGAAATGGGCGACAAAGAAAAGCTTAACAGCAACCACCACGGGTTAAATGGTTTAAGTTTAGCAACCAAAATAATTCCTGCAATACCTACTGAGTAAGGCAAAACAAGAATTAAATAGTATATAGTTGTGCTTAATCTAAAATTGTCGCTAATATATATTAGTAAAGCAATTAATATCACAGGAATTAACAAAAACATATACAAACCTATCTTTTTATGCATCACTAAACCTCAAACCCTTGAAACATACACTCTTCGCCTTCATCTACCACTTCTTTTTCTTCATATTTAAGCCCGTTTTCGGCAAGTACCTTTTTCCAAAAATTAATTGCAACATTATTTTTCTTTAGCTGAACCATGGCAAACTTACCTTTATATTCGCTAAACAGCTCGCTTGCCACCAGTTTCCCAAGCCCTTGTCCTCTAAATTTTCTTAAGATAAAGAAGTCGTTAATCCAATAGTCGTATCCGAGTGGTGCATATGGCGGCATGTTTAAAAGCACAAACCCTATTATCGTTTCATTGTGTTCTATCATCATCGGAATCAAGGCATCTTGTTCGTAAAATGTGTCTACATCATTGCTTTCAAAAATTCCATCTGCGTTAACATCTAAATTCATAGTGTATTCTGAAAGGTCGTGCAAATATAGCTGAAACATGTTTTTTAAAGCAGCTTTATGGCTATCTTGTGCTTTTATTAACTTTATATTTTCTTGATTTTTCATAATAACTCCTCTATAAACTTTTTCATGTCTTTTCTGTTTTTAAGAATAACTATCTTAATATCTTTATATTCTAAAAGTTTCTCTATTATGTTTGGCCTAGTTTTTGAATTAAATTGCCACACCCACTTAACAAAAGAGCGATTTAGTTTTACAGGGTTACCTGTGTTTATTTCTGCTTGATTTTTACTAAATCGCCTCTTTTTAATGCTACGCATACAAGTAAAACGTCCAAAATCAAGAAATATAACGGTATCTGCTGCTTTAAGCCTAACTTCCAAGCTTCCAGTATAATTACCATCAACAATCCACTCTTGAGCAGAAACCAGCTTTTTTTGCTTTTCATACCACTCAGCTTTTAAAACCTTAATCCAATCGTTTTTCCAAAACTCTTTATCAAGATGTATAACGGGCAAGGCAAGTATTTCACCAAGCTTAATAGCAAGTGTACTTTTGCCACTTCCGCCCGAGCCAATAATCATTATTTTTTTACCAAATTTGGCCAATTTACACCTCCGACTTTTTCATTTTTACAATAAGCACTATTGGCGTAGCGTTGAAGGCTACGCCAATAGACAAAGTTTATGCACGAGATAAAAAAGGAAAAGTTACTTTATTATCCACCAAAATATTTTCTTTACCACTTAACACAAAAAAGTTTGTGCCTTTTTCGTTCGCTTTTTTAGCAGTGTACCCAGTTGCATCGCTTGGTGTAAATCCAAGAGTTACTATGCGAATAGCATCAGAAGAAATAATGCCTAATAAGTCTTTTATATCGCAATGTTTATTTGTATAAATATCATAACAAAACATCTTGTGCTCATACTGTGTTGCAATTACAACAGCATCATATTTTTCAATGTAGTAAATATCGTTATACAAAA
The DNA here is from genome assembly GCA_009780765.1 of Defluviitaleaceae bacterium. Lineage (GTDB taxonomy): Bacteria > Bacillota > Clostridia > Lachnospirales > UBA5962 > WQZK01. The sequence goes on along the minus strand of WQZK01000096.1, from coordinate 4,761 downwards.
AAGTTATGCAGTGAAACATCATTACTTCACTACCTTTATTCATTGCCAAGCTTGAAAACGGATTAGATTCATTATGCTTTTTAACAAGCAAATCAACATCATCTTTAACATTTAAATCAAGCTTTCTAAATAAGCCATCCGTTTTTAGTAGTGGCATAGAATACGTATATTCATCTGCTAGAACAAACCCGAATTTGGGGTAAAAGCTTGTAACCTTATCATTTGCATAAAGATAAATAGCATCGCAATTATCTTTCCATTCTTTTAAAACTAATTCCATTAGCCATTTACTTAGTCCCTGTTCACGGTAAGCGAGGTGAGTTAAAACCGAAGTAATTTGAACATATCTTTTTAAAACACCATTCCACTTAAAATCACTTACCACAGCTCCAACAGCCGCAACTGCAATATCATCATCAAATAATGTATATGGAGTAAAGCTATTACCACAAAACCCTGATTCGTACCAAGCATTAAAATTAATCCTAAAAACACTATTTAATAAGCTAAAATAACTTTCTCTGGTTTCTTCCTTTTTTATAGCATCTTTAGTAAAATTATATGTCTTTTTGTTGATAATAACCTCCACAGTTACAGTCCTCCGCTTAAGCTAGAGCAAAATGCAACAAGAATATAACAGCCAAGCCCCACATAACAGGGTGAACCTCTTTACGCTTGCCTGCAAAAAGCATAGTTATTGGATATAATAAGAATCCTGCTGCAATACCATCAGCAATACTATAAGAAAGGGTTATAATTGCGATAGTCATAAATGCAGGAATTGCTATTTCTAGCCTGTTCCACTCAATATTTTTAAGAGAAGATGCCATCAAAATACCAACCGTAATAAGTGCCGGAGCCGTTACTTCTGGCGTTACAAGCCCTAAAAGCCCTGAAAAGAACAGCATCGCCGCAAAGAATATAGAAACAAAAATTGCTGTTAGCCCTGTTCTTCCGCCTGCTTCAATACCTGTTAACGACTCAATATAAGAAGCCGTTGGGCTTGTTCCAACAACAGCACCAATTACAGTAGAGCTTGCATCGGCAACAACCGCTTTTTTACCATCGATAAGGTTGCCTTTTGAATCGAGCAGCCCTGCACGTGTTGCGATAGACATTAGCGTCCCCGCTGTATCAAAGAAGTCTACAAATAAAAATGCGAAAATAATAGGAATCATTTCAAATGTTAAAAGGTCTGGCATTGAATTCCAAAATGCACCAAACGTCGGCTCTAAAGATGGTATTGGCTGAATAATTTGGTCTGGCCAAGTAATAACTCCCATAAACATACCAACAATAACAGTTACAACCATGCCTATAAAGATGGCAGCAGGCACTTTTTTAACTAGCAATACAAGCGTTACAACAAGGCCTATAACCGTTAGTAAAACACCTCTATCAGTAAAACTGTTAAGAGTAACCAATGTTGCAGGATGCGAAACAACCACACCTGAATTTTGAAGCCCAATAAACATGATAAATAAACCAATACCAACACCAACAGCATGTTTTAAAGATGTTGGAATACTATCTATAATAAGCGTTCTAAGCTTTGTAAGCGATATAATGAGGAATAATATTCCCGATATAAAAGCACCTGCAAGAGCTTGCTGCCAAGTAAATCCCATACCTAAAACTACTGTGTAAGCAAAAAATGCGTTAATGCCCATGCCGGGTGAAACTGCAACGGGATAGTTTGCTAAAAAACCCATTATGAGTGTTCCAATAATTGTTACCAAAATTGTTGCAGTGAAAACTGCACCCTGATCCATGCCAGAAACACCCAAGATTTGTGGATTTACAAAAATTATGTAACCCATTGCCAAAAATGTTGTTAGCCCTGCAATAAATTCTCTTGAAATGGACGACTTGCGTGCCTTGATTTTAAAGAGTTTTTCCATTGTCAATTTCTCCTTTTAAGTTCGTTAATATTTTCTTAATATTTTACTACAAATTTTAGCAAAAAGCAACATATATTTTGAATTTAAAGGCTAAAAATTTATATTGCTTTACCAATTTTCTGTGCTATAATAAAAAAGAAAGGAGGATAAAAAATGAAAACTACATTAAAACTAAAAAATTTATGGAGGGTTTATCTATCTTAGAACAGTTGCCCTCATGAGAGGTTGATATATTATGGTAAATCTAAAGTTAATAACGTCTAAAAACTGCTTTGAAATCTGTGAATTAAAAGCAGACGAAGCTTTTGTAGCTACAAATGAAGAAAGCATGATAGAAGCCTATGCCTACTATGTAGAAAATGGTGTTGGCCCAATTGCGTATGGCATTTACAATGATGAAACGCCAGTGGGTTTTATTATGGCCGAGTATTGCCTAGATGAAAATGATAACGATGGCAAGCCATATTACTATCTATGGCGTATGATGATTGACAATAATCACCAAGGAAAAGGCTATGGCAAAACAGCACTAAACTTGTTTATACAAGAAATAAGAAAATTTCCGCAAGGTGACGCCGAAAAATTCTTCACATCAGTTGTTCCCGAAAACGAAGTTGCAACAAAGCTTTACGAAAGTTTTGGCTTTGTTAAAACAGGAGAAATGGTTGATGACGAAGAAGGCATGGCACTTGTACTTTAAGTAAATAATTATTTATATAAAAATCAGGCAGATGCTTTTTATAAAGTATCTGCCCTTTATAGCTCATTGAACACCTAATTATGAGTTTACTACATACATCTTTGCTGCCTTCTTCTAATCATTTAATATCTAATACTCGATACTTCTACATAGTTTATAGTACCTGGCACCATGGTAAAACTTTTTATTGTAAATTCTATATCGGCAAACGTTTCCATCATACCATCACGCATAATTATGCCTATTCCTGCTAAAATTTCACGGGCTTCATCTGTGTTAGTAATGTCTATCGGGAGATGGTTGCGACTATCGCCCCACCATTCAGGCTCACCAAAAAACCACGGAAACTTTTCTAAATATTCTTCATTTATAAATATTGATATAGCGTTTGGAAATGTTGAATAATTTTGTATTATACGAAGTTCGCCTCTAAAAGTTACCTCGCCTGTAAATAAGGCTTGGCTTGAAAGCATTGGCATAAAGAACTCGCCATTTCTTAGCATAACTTCAGAGTTAATAATTTCTGTAAGTGTTAGGCTCAAAAATTCGTCACCCTCTCTAAGCCTTGTAGCACCTATATTTGCATGTCTATCAATCGCATATATATAGTCTGCCTCTACATAGTCGTAGATAAAAGTGCTGTCTTCATCTACAGATATAACTTCTAAAACCTTAGCAGTATTAGCAATTCCTTGTATAGATGTGTACATGGTGTACTCGTCTATCTTAACTTCAATATTCAAAAACTCCATGTCTATATCAAAATCACTCCAGTTTCTGTTCGAAACGTCTACTCCAAGCATGTCAAAAACTTCTTCTATGTTTGATACATGAAACATAACAAAAGTTTGATTCCAGCTATTCACAAGAAACGGAAAATGGTGAATATAATCATCGTGCACAGTGAATATATACCCGCCGCGATAAACGCTTGGCATAATCCGTAAATCACCCCTAACAACTAGCTCGCCCGAAAAACGTGCATGTGCTTCAACATCAACAACCTCGCCACGGTGCACCCAATTATGCGAAGTTATAATTTCTTCTAATGTTAGGCTTAAAAACTGGTCGCCCTCTCTAAGCTCGAATTGTGTAACAGGCACATTAGCTTCGCTCCTAAAATTATAGGTTACAAAAATATGGTCAAGCTCTTCTGTTCGCCACTCGTTATCAAAAATTTCGTCTTCTAATTCTTCAGATTCTTCTAAATCTTCACTATCTTGCTCTTCAGACTCTTCTTCCACTTGTACAATAATTTCATTTTCGGCAATGTTATTTGCTTCTTCTCTTAAAGAGTTTCCACAGCCTGCCAAAAATACAACTAATCCTAAGCTAAATAATAATTTTTTCATAATCAAACCCCTTTATTTCCAATATTTTCGATCGAGGCTTCTGTATTGAATTGCCTCGGCAATATGGTGTATTTCTATGTTTTCACGCTCTTCCATATCAGCAATTGTGCGAGAAAGTTTTAAAATTTTGTGATACGCACGCATACTAAGCCCCAAATCGTCAAACGCCGATTTTAAAAGTGCATGAGAAGCCTCATCAAGCTGGCAATAACCTTCGATTTGGCTCGGACCAAGCTCCGAATTATACTTGATATTCTCATCTTTATATCTATTTTTCTGTATCTCTATCGTTTTTAATACACGCTTTTTAATTGTTTCAGAATTTTCTGCCTGCGATTGGCTCTTGTACCCAATATCATCGTAATTAATTTGGCTTGTTTCTACTTGAATGTCAATCCTGTCAAGAAGCGGGCCCGAAATTTTTGCCAAGTATTTACTAACATCAGAAAGGCGACAACTGCATTTATCACCGTTAAATAAATTTCCGCAAGGGCAAGGATTCATGCTGGCAACAAGGCAAAAATCAGATGGATATGTGACATTTCCACCAACTCTTGATATGTTTACAAATTTCTCTTCAAGCGGCTGGCGCAAAACTTCTAGTACATTTCTATGAAACTCGGGTAGCTCATCTAAAAACAAAATTCCCTTGTGTGCAAGGCTTATTTCTCCAGGCTTTGGAAACCTACCGCCACCAGTTAGTGCCGCATAAGAAATTGTGTGGTGCGGCGAACGAAAAGGCCTATTAGAAACAAGTGCCTCTTTATCACTTAAAAGTCCAGAAATGCTGTAGATTTTTGTAACCTCT
>WQZK01000095.1 GCA_009780765.1 Defluviitaleaceae bacterium | reverse complement strand
GCTTTTGTTGCAATAAGGCTTTGGTGATTTATTATGTTTAAAAGTGTAGTTTCAATAAACTGTGCTTCTATTATAGGAGCTTCAACGATAACTAAAGGCTCGCTTGGGAAAACAACTGTACCTTCAGGAATTGCATAAATATCACCAGTAAATTTAAAATCTTTAAGATATAGCAAAAAATCTTCTGTAAATCTGTTTAGCGATTTTAAATATTCTATATCATCTTCTGAAAATTTAATATTTTTGATATATTCTATAGCTTGCTCTAGCCCTGCGGCTATTGAATAGCCATTATTGTTAGGATTTTTTCTAAAAAACAAATCAAAAACAACTCTTTGACCTTTTTTGCCGGATGAAAAATAAGCTTGCATCATAGTTATTTGGTATAAATCTGTGAGTAAAGTTAGGTTATTATAGTTCATTTTTTCTCCTTTGTAAGCACACATAAAACAATAACGAGTGATAAGGCATCACTCGTTATTAGTATACTCTAAAGTTTTAGTATAGTCAATGTTAAATTATCTCGAATTATATGCAACCATAACTGCCGCTTGGAGCTGGTTAGTATAGGTAACATTTCCATTATGCGTTCTACTACCTCTAAAATGCAGACAAACATGTCCATTCATGCCGTTACCAGCAATTGTTCCGCCAGCGTGAGGCATACCATTAATTGCAGCGGCAATAGAAACTCCATTTATTGTAACTATTACAGGTCTAATCTCCCAGCTCCATCTTCTGCCAAAAGTTTGAAACATTATATCAGTATCTGCTTGAGTTACAGTTTCAACATCGGCGTGAAGTCCGTTTGAAAAACTTCTAACGTAATATGTTAATCCAGTTCCTATGTCATAAACTTGAATATCTGTGTGTAGAGTAACAATTGTATCTCTAATTTCAGACCAGCTTAAAAGCTGAACTTCTCCCATTTGAGTAACAGCGTTTGGGTCCCTCTGAGTTAAAAGGTCTTCCCTAATAAATCCTATTATTTCATCATATGTAACTTTGAACCAACCATTATCATAGCTAATAATTTCAACTTGAGTGTTAGGTGATAATACTCTTAAAATATATGAGTTTGTATTAGAGCCAGCTCTAAGATTAACACGAGCGTTTGTTACGAAGATAAATTCTGTTTCTATATATTCATATTCGATAACAGGTGCTTCGTCTAGAGATTCATCCGCCAAAACTGTGAATCCAGTTAATAAAATTGCCATAAATGTTATAATTAATGTTATAATTTTTTTATTCACGTGTAACGCTCCTTAAAGTTTGTTAACACTATTTTAACATTTAAGAAACAAAAAGTCAACACTTTTATTAAAAAAATAAATATTTTATGCAAAAGCTTTACTATTTATGCGAAAAAGGGTATAATATTTTTTAATTCTAAGGAGGTTATACAGATGAAAGAAAAATTTTATATAACAACAGCTATATACTATGCCAATGCAAAGCTGCATATAGGGCATGTTTACGAAATAGTTATGGCCGATGCCATAGCAAGATATAAAAAAATGCGTGGATTTGATGTTAAATTTCTTACAGGGATGGACGAGCACGGGCAAAAGATTGAAAAAACTGCACTATCTCTTGGAATTTCACCACAAGCTCATGTTGATGAAATGGCAGAACATACATCTTCTCTTTTCAAAAATGCACTTAATATAGATTATGATATATTTATTAGAACCACGGATGAAATGCACAAAACCGCTGTGCAAAAAATATTTAAAGCTTTATATGATAAGGGTGAGCTTTATAAGAGTTCTTATAAAGGGCTGTATTGTATGCCGTGTGAATCTTTTTACAAGGAAAAACAACTTAAAAACGGTAATTGCCCTGAGTGCAATAGAGGAGTTGAACCGATAGACGAGGAGGCTTATTTCTTCAAAATGTCTGCATATCAAGATAGGCTTATGAAGCACATTGAAGATAACCCCGAATTTATACAGCCAGAATCAAGAAAAAAAGAAATGATAAATAATTTTTTAAAGCCTGGGCTTGAAGACGTGTGTGTTTCTCGCACGTCCTTTAAGTGGGGCGTTCCTGTTGAGTTCGACCAAGGTCATGTTGTTTATGTTTGGGTAGATGCTCTTTCAAATTATATCACGGCACTTGGCTACACTTCGGACAACGAAGCGGACTATAAAAAATACTGGCCTGCGGATATTCAATTGGTTGGCAAAGATATTGTTCGTTTTCATACCATAATTTGGCCTGCGATTTTAATGGCTCTTGATGAGCCATTGCCTAAGCAAGTTTATGGGCATGGTTTTTTGATTATTGATGGTCTTAAAATGTCAAAATCTAGGGGTAATGTTATTGACCCTAATGTTTTGGTAGAAAAATATGGCACAGATGCTATTAGATACTTCCTGTTGAGGGAAATGCCATATAATGGTCAAGATGCAAACTTTACGAACGAGGCTTTAATTGGAAGAATTAATGCAGATTTGGCGAACGATTTAGGCAATCTTCTTTCAAGAACTGTTGGAATGATTGACAAATACTTTGGAGGAAAGCTGCCTGAAAATCAAGCTAGCAATGAGTTTGACGCACAGATTATTAAACTTGCCGAAGAGGTTGCTAGAAAAGTTGAAGAAAAGATGGATGCTTACCATATTTCGGATGCTTTAGTTGAAGCTTGGGTGCTTATTAGAAGAAGCAACAAATATATAGATGAAACTATGCCGTGGGTTTTGGCGAAAGACACAGAAAAACAAGCCGAGCTTGCAGGTGTTATGTATACCCTTGCAGAAGTTTTAAGAATTATAGCAACACTTATTGCTCCATTTATGCCAAACACTAAAAATGCAATTGCTGAGCAACTCATGATTGATGCAAAGATTTTGGAAGAATGGGAAAATTCTAAGAAATTTGGAGTTTTGGCAAAAGAAATCGAAATTAAAAAAGGTGCTATTGTTTTCCCTAGAATTGAAATAGAAAAGGAAGTAAAAGTAGACGAAAAAGAAGCCAAAAAAGATCAAAAGAAGCCTAAACAAGAAGAAAAAACAGAAGATTTAATTACAATCGATGACTTTGCTAAAGTTAAATTAAAAGTTGGTGAAGTTTTAGAATGTGAAAAAGTTGAAGGTTCTGATAAGCTTTTAAAATCACAAATTAAAGTTGGCGAAAGAGTGCATCAAATTGTTTCTGGTATTGCGAACTTTTATTCGCCTGAAGAAATGGTTGGCAAAAAAGTTGTTGTTGTTACTAATTTAAAGCCTGCTAAACTTAGGGGTGTTATTTCGGAAGGTATGATTTTAGCGGCTTCTGATGCAGATGGAAATCTTAACTTAGTAACGATTGATGGTAGCCTTGAAAACGGTGCGGAGGTTAGGTAAGTGAAGTATTTTGAAACACATGCACATTATGATGACAAGCGTTATAAAGATGATAGAGATGACGTTATAAAGGCAGCTTATGCAAGCGGAGTTGAATTTATATTAAATTCAGGCGCTTCGTATAATTCTTCAGTTGAGGCGGTTGAGCTTTCTAAAAAGTACAATTTTGTTTATGCTGGAGTAGGAGTTCACCCTCACTATTCAGATAGCTTAACTGACGAAATTTTAGAAAAAATGATAAAGCTTTGTGAAAATGAAGACCGTGTTGTTGCTTTTGGCGAAATTGGTTTAGATTTTTTTAGAAACCTTTCGCCTAAAAGTGTACAAATTCATTGGTTTGAAAGGCAGTTAGAGGCTGCAAGAGAAGTTAAGCTTCCTGTTATAATTCACTCAAGAGATTCAGACCAAGCAGTGTTTGATACGCTTAAGAAAGCTAATATGCCTGATTACGGAAATGGCAAGGGCGTTGTGCACTGCTATTCTGGAAGCGTTGAAATGGCACTAGAATATATCAAAATGGATTATTTCATAGGTATAGGTGGAGTTATAACTTTTTCTAATGCAAGAAAACTTGTTGAGGCTGTAGATAAAATTCCGCTTGAAAGAATTTTAATCGAAACAGATTGCCCATATCTTTCACCAGAGCCACATAGAGGAGAACGTAACGACTCCTCAAATTTAAAATTTATAGTAGAAAAAATTGCTAAAATAAAAAAAGTTACGCCTGAAGAGGTAGCAAGTAAAACGCTTGAAAATGCTATAAGACTCTTCAATATAAAGTAACGGAGGTAGCAAATATGAAGTACTTTGATTCTCACTCGCATTACACAGAAAGAAAGTTTAACAGAGATAGGCATGAGCTTTTTGTCGATATGCAAAAAGAAGGTGTCGAATATGTTGTCGATTGTTTCGGAGCTAAGGAAATGAATCTTGGCTTATCGCTTGCAAAAAAATATGATTTTTATTATATGTGCATTAATGACTTTAGTCACTATGGCAGAGATGATTTAGACATTGAAACTAATGAGGCTTTAATAAATAAATTAGTTGAAGAGTCTGTAGTAAAGCTTAGAAAGCTTTGTGCGGAGAACAAAAAAATAGTAGCATATGGTGAATGTTGGATGGATTTTCGTCGAACTGAAAAAACGCCTGCCGAAATAGAGAAGGCAGCTTTTTGGTTTAGCAAAGACCTTGAGGTTGCACGAAAAGTAGGTCTTCCTGCGGTTATACATTCTGGTAATGCCGACCAAGAGGCCTTTGATGTAGTAAAGAAAACAGACATGCCTGATTATGGTCATGGTAAAGGGATATTGCACTGTTATCTTGGGCCACCACAAATGGCGTTAGATTATATTGATATGGGTTATCTTATAAGCGTTACAGGGCTTGTTACTCACAGGTCACCTAGAGGTAAAAACTTAGTTGAAGTTGTTAAAGTTGTTCCACTTGAAAATATGGTAATAGAAACAGATTGCCCATATCTTACACCAGAGCCATTTAGAGACAAAAGAAATGACTCAAGCTATCTTAGGTTAGTAGTGGAAGAAATAGCAAAAATAAAAAATATTTCACCTCAAGAAGTGGCTGAAATTACCACTTTCAACGCCAAAAAATTATTTTTTGGAAAAAAGTTGTTGCAAAATTGTTAATAATGTGTTAAGATAAGGTGTAAATATATTAAAGGGATATGTCTTTATGGCGAAATTCCTTAATATTGTTATATCTTAGGAGGGAAACTAATTTATGATACGATTATCTCGTGTTATGTTTTTTCTTGTAGTTATGCTTGGAGTTTTTACGACAACTGTATTTGCAAGAGAATTAACACTAAAAACTCTGGAGCTTGTTGTTGATGGCGAGATGACAAGAATTCAAACAACTTCTGAAACTTTGGGTGAAGTTTTAGAAATTCATGGCATCGAGTTAGGTGAGAAAGATGTGCTGTCTTGGCCGCTTGACAGAAGGCTTCAGGCAAACAGGCAAAACAGAGTAACACTTAAAACAGGATTTTACGTTACAGTTATTTTAGACTATGATGAAGAAATTGAAGTTTTAGTTGCACAAACCGAAAGAATTGGGCATCTTATTAGAGAGGTTAGTGAAATGTTTGAAAGAACATTCCATTATCCTTATGGATTTATGAACGATTCTCTTTCGCCAGGAGAAAGAATATATCTTTCAAGTTCTTCTACAACAGAACGAGAAACAATAGAAAAACTTTCTTATGAAGTTAAGGTAATCTTCAATGATGAACTTTACGAGTATGAAGAAAATGTTATTGAGTACGGTCAAGTTGGAGAAGTTTTGATTACTACTAGATTTACATACTTAGGTGATGAAAGAGTAGCAGAAGAGGTTATTTCCGAAGAAATACTCAAAGAACCTACAGCCAAAGTTATTGAAGTTGGCACAAAAAAAGAATATACTGTTGAAACTACAGTAGGCTTGCTTAGATTCTCGCAAAGACTGGTTATGGAAGCAACCGCTTACTCTGCGGCACAGCCAAACCTTTCAAATTATACATTTACAGGTATTAGAGCCGTTAGAGGCGTTGTTGCGGTTGACCCGAGGGTTATTCCACTAGGCACAGAGCTTTATATTGTAGGCTATGGCCGTGCAATAGCGGCAGATACTGGAGGAGCAATAAGAGGTAATAGAATTGACCTTTGCTTCGACACTGTTCGCGAAGCTATTCTTTTTGGCAGACAAGATGTTATAGTTTATATACTAAGATAAGCTAATATAAAAAAGATTACCGCACTTTTTAAAACAAGTGCGGTAAATTTATAAAAAAATAAAAAAAGTGGTTGACTTTTAATTTTATATATGATATAATATTTTTTGTTCTTGATTTTAATTATTGAAGTATTAAGATCATTTTTGCACGAATGGCTCAGTGGTAGAGCATCGCCTTGCCAAGGCGAGGGTCGCGAGTTCGAATCTCGTTTCGTGCTTTTAATAATGGGCTGTCGCCAAGCGGTAAGGCACCAGACTTTGACTCTGGCATTCGTAGGTTCGAATCCTCCCAGCCCAGCTTTTAATAATAAAAACCCCTGCAAATACAGGGGTTTTTATTATTAAATTTTTGAAAATGCTTCCCGCATACTTTCTGCTTCCCGCACATTTCCCACATTGCTTTTGTTTAAGAAAATTTTGAAGATGTATATTGTGTTTTTATTAAGGGCAGATTGAAGTTTTATTAAAAGAGGTATGGCATCCTTAATTTTCAAATTTTACAATAATGTTAGAAATATTATGAGGTGATATAATGAAAAAGAATTATTATGCAAAAAAACTAAATGCGAAGCGGCTTTATGAAGTCTACCAAACAAGATGTCCAAGAGTGAAAACGTATCTGGATGCAGAAATATCATTTGTCAAAGACCAGTTGTGTGGCACAGAAAATGTTTTAGAGATAGGGGCGGGCTACGGACGTATTATGAAAGAGTTGGCTCTCCATTGTAAATCAATTGCAGGTATCGACATTTCTGAGGATAATATAGCCTTT
>WQZK01000094.1 GCA_009780765.1 Defluviitaleaceae bacterium | reverse complement strand
TTGCGAAAGCGGTCTTTGACCGGTTTTCCGCAGGAAAACTGCTTGGACTGGCTTCGCCACTCTGCCAAAGGCAGAGCGCAAAGGTAAATGCCGAAAAATGTGATTTTAACATGGATTGCTTCGGGCTCTAAATTCACAAAAATTAAAATATTCAAGCCCTCGCAATGACAATGGGATGTGCATGGTTTTAAGCCTATTGCGAGGGTTATGTTATTGTGATAGGCTTGCATTTCGCACTCGAAGCAATTATAAGTAAAATAAAAAAGCGAATTCTTGTACTTGTAATAGAACTCGCTTTTTTATTTATATAATTCCATTTTTTCTTCGAGCAGTGCAAAATTACAGCACCTTGCCTTTATTTTTATATCGTTTGGGGTTAAATCGTTTTCATTTGCTGTAACCAGCTCATATAATTTTTTTGCTTTTGTATGTATAACCTCTTCTAATTTTGATATTTCAGCGTATTGGTCACGCAGTAAGTCTTTATACAATGGATCTTTTTCATTTTCTATAATAATTTTAGTTAATTGCGAGCTTTTAGCGGGTATCATTTTGTTAAAATTTATAACACCGTATTCGCCACCTTTTATTTTATGAAAATCCTTATAATTACGCATATTCTTATGTTTAGGCTTAGGAGAAGATAACGGAACGTAGTAGTTGAAAGAGTTAATTTGTAGAACTAGTCCAATATATGGTCTACTTTTGCCGTAGTTTTCTAAAACATTAGAATCAAATTTTTTTAAGTAGCTGATATAATTATCACAAATATTGTATAGCTCCATAGTTTACTCCTAAAATAATTAATGGCGAAAACTCGAAAGTTTCCGCCGCCTTTTTAACTCCTCAATTAATGGCAGAGGGACACCGCTAATTTAACTCTTCAATCAATGGCAGAAGTACACCGCTAATTTAACTCCTCAATTAATGGCAGAGGGACACCGCTTTTATTTTACAACACTATTATAACATATATTTATTAATATGTCAAGTGTTGCATTAATAGTATGCACAAAAGTTTGCATTATTAAACAAAGAAATCTTTACAAATACGCCCAAACTCTTCAGCTTTTTCGATATGCGGAAAGCTCTTGCTATCTTCTATCTTACTAAGTTCAATAGAATCATTTGCCTCTTTAATATTTTCAAAATTATCAATAGGGTTAATTACATTTTCAGTGCCCCAAGCAACGTGTATAGGTGTTTGGGCGCTACCAAGCTGCCTTTCAAGGCTTATATCAAAGTCGCCTGCCATTAAAGAAGCAATTGCCGTTTTAACGCTCGACCCTTCATGGTGTGCACATTTATGGTGCTTTTCAATCATTTCTTTGGTAACAAATTTTTTATCACAAAACTCGCCGTTTAAAAATTGCTTAATGCCGTACTTAGAAGCCATTAAGTTATATAAAAGTGTGCCGAATATAGGGAAATTAATAATTTTTCTAACATCAGGTTCGCCTACTTTAAGCGGATTTTTGTTTTCGCCAACACTTGGCGAAATTAGCATTATTTTTCTAAATGTTTCAGGCGAAATAGAGCTTGCTGAAACTAGGTAGCCACAAGAATCGTTTGAGGCTATGGCGTAAGCACGCCTGCCAACAACATCTTCAATAAAATCGTTGATAAGAGTGGCATATAGGTATGACGAGTATGTTAAGTTTGGTTTTGAAGATTCGCCAAAGCCAAGTAAATCTAAGGTATACACTTTGTAGTTTTGAGATAATTCAAAAACAAGCTTCTCCCACTCGTAAGAAGAGGCGCCAATAAATGTGTTGTGGATTAGAACAACAGGGTCGCCGGAGCCTGTAACGTGGTATCTAACCGCACCGTAACGCCATTTATAGATAGAGCTTGTGGTTTTTTCGGCCTTCATGTTAGAAAGCTTAAAAATTAGGTAGTTTGCCGATGCCACAGCACCTGTAACTGCTGCCGCACCCAGTAAAAATTTGTATCTTTTTTTCATTCTAATTCGCCATCCTTTTTAGTATATTTATTTTAGTACATATTATTTGGTGATATTATGCGAGATTTTTTAACCCTCATTTTACAAATATTTATTTTAGTTTTAATGCAGATTATATTTGAAACTTTTGTAGACATGTCTAAAAAACCACATCTTGCAACAGTTATAAGTGCTGCATTTTTTGTTGGCAGCCTTTATTTGCTTGTTGATTTTATTTTTAACAATATTCTAAGAAATATTAACAATATTGTGCAATTACCATTTTAAGAAGGCAGTGTTTCAGTTTGTGGGAGGCAAAGCCACCCTTGCCCTCAACTACTACCTTTTCGCCTAAATCAGGATTTAGGCGAGTTAGGCGACTTCGTCGCTAGTTACTTGTGAAAGCTATTCAAAAATTTGAGACAAATTTGAGATTTTTACGAACTACTTCTATGTTATAATACATTATACTTGATTTTTGGTATTTTTCATTGTATTATTATTATATACGAAAATTTATTAATTTTCTAGGGGTAAAACAAACTTTTACTAAAAAATTTACAACTTATCAAGCGACGAAGTCGCTAAGCTCGCCTAAATCCTGATTTAGGCGAATGTGGTAGGCGAAATCAAGGACGGTTCACCCGTCCGCAAGATTGAGGCACCACATAGCATTGGTGCATAACCAATTTGCGACCCAATTTTTGCAACGTAAATTGCAAAGCAATTTTTTTGCGACCTTAGTTTTGCACGGTTTCAAAGCAGTTTTTATATGAAAGCCGTGCAAAACCAGGAGCAAAAAGTGCACAAAAATTGTGTGAGCAAGGTTATGCAACATTGCCACATCATTTTCTAGGGGGTAAGCCAAACTTTATGAAAAAATTAAAACTTATATATAATCCAAATGCTGGCGATAAAACGTTTAGGCTTTCTTTAGACGACTGTATTAGCGTTTTTCAAGAGGCTGGCTTTTTTGTTGATATTTTTAGGAGCATGAAAAAAGGTGATATAGAGCGTGCACTTTCGAGGGTTTCGCCTTATGAGTATGATACAATTGTTGTTGCTGGGGGCGATGGCAGTATCAACATTGTTGTAAATTCTATGATGACGAATGGCATTAGGGCAAAGCTTGGCATAATTCCAGCAGGAACAGCGAACGATTTCGCATCCTATCTAAAAATTTCTAAAAAGCCAAAAGAAGCGGCACAGGTTATTGCAAATGGTAAAGTGATTGATACTGATATTGGATTTGTTGGGAGCGTAGGGTCATCAACAGGCAAGTATTTTATAAATGTTTGTGGTGTTGGTGTTTTATCTAATATTTCGCACCATACCGATCCTGATTTTAAAAATGTTCTAGGTAAAATTGCATACTATATTAAAGGTATTGAAGAGTTTCAAAATTTAACGCCACTTAACGTAAAAATCACTAATTCGCAAATGGTTATTGAAGAAAAAATTTATACAATGCTTGTTTTAAACAGCTCGGGCGTTGGAAGTTTTGAAAAAATTAACAAAGAAGCAAAAATTGATGACGGCGTGTTTGAGTTTATCGCCGTAAAATGTTGCCCACTTACAGATATGGCAATGCTTGGGCTTAAAGTTTTGCGGGGCGATTATCTTGGCAATCCAAACATAATTTATTTTAAAGACAGCTATGTTAAAATAGAGCTTTTAGAAGATGTTGCCGATAAAATTTTGCTAGAAACAGATATTGATGGCGAGCTTGGGCCAAATATTCCTATAGAAATAAAGAATTTGACTAAGGCATTAAAAATATATTGTGCATAAAAACAACGAACAAAGGATGATACGAATATGAACTTTAAAAACGAAATTGCTAAAATATTAGTAGGTGTTACAAATCTTGAATTTAATGATATAGTAGACTCTATAGAGGTGCCACAAAACTCGGAAATGGGCGATTTTGCGTTTCCTTGCTTCAAGCTTTCTAAAGAGATGAAAAAAGCTCCTAATATGATTGCCTCAGAGCTTGCAGAGAAAATTAAGCCAAACGAGTTTATCGAGAAAATAGAGCCAGTTTCTGGCTACTTAAACTTTTATGTAAACAAAGAATTTCTAGCAAATGTTACGCTTAAGATGGTGATAGAAGTAGGCGAAAGCTATGGCAAAAACGAAATAGGCAAAGGCAAAACTGTTGTGATAGATTATTCTTCGCCAAATATTGCAAAGCCTTTTCATATTGGGCATTTAAGGGCAACAGTTATAGGCAATGCACTTTATAATATCTATAAAATGCAGGGTTATAATGTTATTGGTATTAATCATTTGGGCGACTGGGGCACGCAGTTTGGAAAGCTTATGGTTGCGTATAAAAAATATAGCTCGCAGGAGGCTCTTGATAAGGGCGGAATTAAAGAGCTTGTGCGTATATATGTTAAATTTCATGAGCTTGCAGAACAAGACGAGAGCTTAAACGACGAAGCTCGCAATTACCTACTAAAAATGCAACAAGGCGATAAAGATGCCCTAGATTTATGGCGTTATTTTTATGATATAAGCATGATTGAGTTTAATGCCGTTTATGACAGGCTAGGAACTAAATTTGACTATACAACGGGCGAATCTTTTTATAATGAGATGATGTGGCCAATTGTTGAAGAGCTTGAGGCGAAAAATTTACTTGTAGAAAGCGATGGGGCGAAAATTGTCGATTTAGAAGAGGCTAAAATGCCGCCATGCCTAATTCTTAGAAGCGATGGCGGCACGCTTTACCCAACTCGTGATATTTCTGCCGCAAAGTATAGAAAAGAAACGTTTAATTTTGATAAATGCCTTTATGTTACGGGGCTTGAGCAAAATCTGCATTTCGCACAATGGTTTAAAGTTATAGAGTTTATGGGTTATGATTGGGCGAAAGATTTAACGCACATACCTTTTGGCATGGTTAGCCTTAAAGAGGGCAAACTTTCAACCCGTGCAGGCAACGTTATTTATATGAACGACTTATTTAACGAAGCGGTGGAAAAAACAAGAGCAATTATTGAAGAAAAAAATCCTGATTTAGAAAATAAAGATGAGGTTGCCGAAGCGGTAGGCCTTGGGGCAGTAATTTTTAACGACCTTTATAATAACAGAATTAAGGATGTTGTTTTTTCATGGGAGCGTATGCTTAGTTTTGAGGGAGAAACGGCACCGTATGTGCAGTACACACATGCAAGGGCTACGAGTATTTTAAACAAAGCAGGTAATGTTGACTTTAACAATATCGACTACAGCATTTTAACCGACCCTGCAACAAACGAAATAATAAAGCTACTATATAACTACTCAGAAAAAATTGCCGAAGCAGCTAATAAAAATGAGCCATTTGTAATTACTAGATATTTGGTGAGCTTGGCACAGGCGTTTAATAAATTTTACCATGATAATCCGATTATAACAGAGGCGGAAAATGTTAAAAATGCAAGGCTTGTAGTGGTTAATTCTGTGAAGAATATACTAAAATCTGGATTAGCGTTAATAGGCATTAAGGCACCAAATAAAATGTAAAGCAATGACTCGAGCTTGCGGGCGAATAAATTATTAACGTTGTCACGTTAGTGCAACGGCACTGCCCTTGTTCTTGCCTATTGCTTTTCGCAAAAATCCAACCACTTCTAGTAGTCATTAGATTTGTATCAAGATTAAACTTTCGAAAAACTTTCTGTTCGTCATGCCGTGCTTGACACGGCATCCCATCTGTGTAATAGTGAGGATGTGAGATTGCGGATCAAGTCCGCAATGACGATGAGAAATGCTTGAATATTAATTTCGATAAAATTCTATTGGCGGGGAGGAACAGAGGAACACTTGAAAAAATTATTTCACTACAGGTGTGTTTCGAGTAAAGCAACAAAAAAATGGAGGAAATTATGGATTCAACAACAATTCAAACACAAGCAATAAAATTTAATAGAGCAAGAAAAAATTTACTTGCAGTAGTTGCATTTACATTAGTAAATTTATTTTTAATTTCATTTGAAATAGAGCTTAACTTTCTATTTTCGGCATTTGTGCCACAGCTTTTGCAAATAATTTTTATCGACTTTAGTGTTAGTATTGCGTTAGTTGTGGGGCTTTTATCAACATCCATCTATTTATTGTGCTATTTTTTGTCAAAGAGATGGCGCCCGTTTATGTTAATTGCACTAATTTTCTTTTTAATTGATGCATTAATCATGCTTGGTTTCATGCTACTTACAGGTATATATGCCGAGTTTTTACTTAATGTTGTATTCCATATTTGGATTTTATTTTATCTAGTTACAGGAACATCTGCGATGATAAAACTTTCGAAAGTTACGCCTGAAAATTTTAAAGCGGCTCAACAAGAAATGGTTCAAAATATGCAGGCACAGGAGCTTAATTCGGCGTTAAACACAGTTTCGCCAATAATGGTAAGCGATACTTTGCCATCAAACGCAGAAGACTTAACTACAAACTACATTCTTGATGATTATCTAAAAAGCAGTATTCGTTCATTTTTTAATCATGCAGAAAATTTTTATTTGTTTGAAGATATACCATATCAAAAATTAGAAAATGCAAAAAATAGCTACGCACAAACAATGAGTAGTGAAGAAAGCGTAATATTCCTTTATGATGACACAATTAAAGGCTCTGCTAACGAAGGATTTTTGCTAACTACAAAATATTTATACAGCAAAAATTTTGGAATGCAAGGCAATGCAGCTTATATCCAAAATATTAACGACATGGTTGTGCCAAAGTTTGGGCGAGTTTCTACCCATATAACGCTTAAGTTGGCTACAAGAAGTGATATAGAAATTCATGTTACTAAACCAAAAGCTAAGGCAGAAGCTGTGTTTAACATGCTAAACAAAACAATTGTTCTGTTAAGATCTCAAGCAAGGCATGTGTAAAAATTATTATCAGACTTTTTAAAATCGTTGCCGTATATGGTTGTAAAGAAACAAATTATTGACGTTGTCCCGCAGGGCAACGGAATAATAGGCTTTTAATGGGAGTGATGATTT
>WQZK01000093.1 GCA_009780765.1 Defluviitaleaceae bacterium | reverse complement strand
TATTTTGAAAATTTCAAGCGTTATGCTAATAAAGAAATAAACAGCCTCTTTTTTGCTCATGAAAAAGACAATTGCGTATTAATTGGCATATGCCCCGAGCCAGACAAAGGCGGAACTATAACCGATACACAGTTAGGCACTGTAGAGAACGCAATACAAATAGCAGCTAAACGCAATGTACCCGCTTTTGTTTTTAGCCATTTACAAATAGCCGACACAATACACATCGAATGGAACGCAGCTATGCCTGCAAGTGATAGTAAAAACATAAGAAATATAATTGAAAAATATAACGGAAAGGTTGTGTTTTTTTCTGGTCATACCCATAACGGCTTGACGAAAAAAGTTGGTGGTAGCGTGGTTAAAATAAATAATATAACCTATGTTAGCACACCTTCTATTACGAAGCCTAATATTATAAATCTGTTGGTTGATAATAATAGCGTAGGCACTGGGTTTATAGTCGAATTATGTGAAGATAATGTGCATATTCGAGGGTATGATTTTTTACGTAATGAATGGCTAGTTGATTTCGAGTGGACAATATAAAGGAGAATAACATGTTTGCAGACCTTCATATTCATTCTCAGTATTCAGACGGTGCACTCACTGTAGAAGAGATAATAAGCAAAGCTAAGGTACAAAATATCACTTTAATTTCGATATGCGACCATGAAACGATAGATGCGTATTTGAATCTTGATGATTCTTGTGTTGATGAAAACATCAAAATTATCTCAGGCGTTGAGATTACCTCGATTTTTGAAAATGTTGAATATGACATACTAGGCTATGGTTTTGATGTGAGAAATAAACCTCTTAACGATTTACTGCGATATAATCGTGAAATTTATATAGACAGAGGAATTAAGCTGATTGAAAAAATGTCAGCAGATTATAAATGTATATCAGTGCACGAATTTTTAGAGTATGAACGAAACCGCAAAAATGGAGGCTGGGAGAGCATAGATTACCTTAAAAGCAAGAACATTGTTAATAATGTATCCGACTTTTTTACTCTCGCTAATAAATACAACACACCGTTAGAAAGAAATTTTTTATGTGCTTCAGAAGTAATTAAAATTATTCATGATGCCAATGGGTATGCGGTGCTTGCTCACCTTGGAGTTACTACCAAGCAAGATCTTACAATATGCAAAAAAATTATTAATGATTTTCTTTACATGAACATCGATGGGTTCGAGTGTTATTACCCAGCCCATAGTGATAAAATTACTAAGCTTCTCATTGAATTTTGCAAAGAACATGACTTAATAATAACAGCAGGCAGTGACGAACATGGTGGTTTTAATGGAGAAGATTTTTATATCGGTGGAGTGAAAATCGAAACCACACAGCTAAACTTAAAAGGACTATTGTATTAATGCAAAAAAACGGGCGAACTCTGTTCGCCCTTACAACATTCCGCTAGATACTAGAATTATTTCGTTCCCTATGAACGATAACTCTCCATTATAATCTCTTATAACCGAATCATCCCCAAGCAGGTAAAAATCTCCACATTTTTGATATGCTATAAGTATGTCAGATTTTTTAGTGATTTGCTTTTCATCTTCAAATACATCTAAAATTTTACCACCTGCATTATAATGAGGATAAATGCTTATTCCAGACAAATTCATACCCTTGCGAATATCAATAATAGGATATTTATCGTTTATAGGCAAAACAATAGAATATTTAGACATACACATAGCTCCCGCACTAAGCCCGATTACCACCGCATTTGTTTTCCTTATCGAATTTTCTAAATTATATTTATCTAAAATTTCTAGTTGAGAATTTGGATTTCCGCCCATTAAATAAACTACATCCGCCTCAATAATATGCTCATGCATATCATTTTTCGACATATTTTCATTTAAAACAATAACTTCTTCAAAATTTAACCCTATTTTAGCAAAGTGGCTTGTAAATCCAGCAGAATACTCTAGAGTTTTATCTTTCATAGAAAAATCTGTTGGTATGTAAATAATTTTATTTGCTTTTTTAATATCTTGTAGCAAAGCTTTGCTTAAGTTTTCTCTATACCCATATTCTTTATCAAACCCACTTAAATAATACCTAATATACATACTATCACCTCTAAATTATTATATCAAATTTTATTATAATAATCAATTTAACAATAAAGCCTCAAATTGGCAGAATATATTATTACACTACGTTAATAATATTGACATGGAGGTGAAACAAAATGGCAAGAAACAGAGCAGTAGTACCAGAAGCAAAAGCAGCATTAGACGCTTTTAAATACGAAGTTGCTAACGAAATCGGTGTACCTTTAACAAATGGTTATAACGGTAACTTAACTTCGGCTCAAAACGGTTCAGTTGGTGGTTATATGGTTAAAAAAATGATCGAAGCTCAAGAAAGAGCTATGGCTTCTAAATCTTCTTTTTAGTTTAATATAAACTACTATTTTAAATATATACAGACAAATTTTTTATAAAAGTATTTGTCTGTTTTAAAAGAAGGGTGCCACTACTTGTTTTATAACTTGTAGTGGCACTCTTTACAATTTTGAAATTCTATGATTTTATATTTTTCCATTTCTCTAGCGTTTCTAGCATATAAGAGTGTATATCAACCTTATATATCTCTGATAATTTTTTAGAAGAATACACTTCTTTATTTTTACCATGCAAGGCAACATTTCCTTCATCCATCAAAAGTACATTTTCTGATAATTTCATAGCTAGATTTATATCATGCAAAACACCTATAATAGTTTTACCTTTTTTTTGCAAGGTTTTTAAAAATGTTATCAGCTCAATTTGGAAGCTTAAGTCTAAATGGTTTGTTGGCTCATCCAATAAAATCACATCAGGGTCTTGAGCTATTATTTTTGCCAAAAATACTCGTTGAATTTGCCCGCCGGAAAGCGTGTTTATTTCACGGTCTTTTAAATCAGATAACCCCAGTATTTTTAGTGCATTTAGTGAAATTTCTTCATCAATTTCTTGCGAGCTATTAAAAAGCTTACCATCATCATGTGCAAATCTGCCCATCATAACAGTGTCAAAAACGGTGTAGCTAAAATAAATCCCTGTCATTTGCGAAAGCATTGCAACTTTTTTAGAGAGCTCTTTTTGCTTTAATTTTCTTATATCAGCACCATTTATTAATATTTCACCAGAGAATGGCAGTATTCCTGCAATACACCTAAGAAGCGTTGTTTTTCCGCATCCGTTTGGGCCTATAATGCTTAAGCTCTCTCCACTTTTTACTTCAAGCGAAATTCCGTGTAAAATCTCTATACCGTCATACCCTGCCCGAACGTTATTTAGCTTAATCATTTTTTCGACCTCTTTCTGCCGCTAAAATATAGATACATAAAGAAAGGTGCACCTATTGCTGCCGTTATCGCCCCAACTGGCAGTTCGATAGGAGGAAGTAATGTTCTTGCCGCCAAGTCACAAATAACCATAAATGCCCCACCAAGAAGTGCCGATGCAGGAATAACATACCTATGCTTAGAACCAAACATTTTTCTTGCAATATGTGGTGTAAATAGGTCTACAAAGCCTATTATTCCAACCATCGCTACCACGCTACCTGTAATAATTGCACTTAGCGAAAGAAGAAGTATCTTCATTTTTCTAACTTCTACGCCTGTGGTTTTTGCTTGCTCGTCGCCCAAAGTCATAACATCCATTGCTTTTGTAAATTTTAATATTATTAAAAAGCCGATAATTACAATAGGTAAAAGTGCATAAACATGGGTACTAGTTCTTCTCGAAAAACTACCCATTTGCCAGAAAATCAAACTATTTATGCTCTCGCCAGAAAATGCCATGATAATTGTAAGCCCAGCTGATGCGAAAAGCGAAAAAGCCATACCAGTTAAAATAATAGAATTATTTTGAAGAGATTTATCCACTTTAGCCGTAACAGAAAGAGCAAGAAAAACAGTTAAAAGCCCTGCAAATAACCCAAAAATCGGCAATGTAAAAAACCCAAATACTGCAATATTAAAAAGTATTGCAACGCTTGCACCTAAGGCTGCACCAGAAGACACCCCCAAAGTGAAAGAAGAAGCCAACGGATTTTTTAAAACCGACTGCATCATAACACCGCTTATAGCAAGCCCTGAGCCCGAAATAAACGCCAAAAGCACCCTAGGAAGCCTAATTCTTAAAAGAATTGTTTCAGTCGTTTGATTTACTGCCCCAAAAGGAGCCGTACCAAATATTCTATTTATTATAATATTTAAGCTTTCAAGCGGGGCTATTCGCACACTTCCAAGCCCAAACCCCGCTATTAAACTCAAAATACAAACTGCAATAAGTATTAAAAATAAGCTAGCCTTTTTCATTAACTTTATTAGAACCTTTCTGGAAACATAGCCATGGCCATTTCACGAAGAGCAACAACAACATTTTCATTAGAACGAGAGCTTGTATTAACACTGACTAAATGAACATTTCCGTTCTCAACTGCCGACAAAATTCCCCAAGCATCTCTTGATAAAATCTCTTCAACTGCATTGTCTATGTAAGACACATTTGTAAAGATTATGTCAGGATTTCTTTCAATAATAATTTCTTCAGAAACAGGAATCCATTCTTCTTGATCATTTAAAATATTAGTTGCACCAAGCATTTCTATAAGCTCATTTAAAAACACGCCCGAACCAAAGCTAAATAACCACGGATGTGGCGAAATTTCAAAATAAACTGTAATCCCTTGGCCCGCTCCATCTACTATTTGCAAGATTTCTTCAATTTCACGCTCGAAATTTGCAACAATTTCTTCTGCCCTTGTTTCTGTGTTAGTTACAAGCCCTATAAACCTAATATCTTCTTTTATAGATTCTATGCTTGCAGATGTTGGAATTGCAGTGATAGCTATGCCTGCATCAAACACTTGTGAAAACGGGTCTTCCCCGCCTACTCTGTTTATAGAGCTTGAAAAAATTAAATCAGGGTTAAGTGCAACAAGGCTTTCAATGTCTGGTGCCATCATGTTAAAAGTTGGTATCCCTGATGGAACGCCAGCAACATCTTCTGAATTCATATCAATTGCGATAATTCTATCACCTAAGCCAAGGTTTACAAGCGTTTCTGTAACACTCGGTGCAAGTGATATTATTGTTTCAATATTTGTAGGCACTTCTACTTCATTGCCTTCACGGTCTATAAACATGCGAGTAGCTTGCGTATTTTCAACGCTTCCACTACTGCTACAAGCTGCTAATAAAGCAAGTAAAAATGTTGCAAAAATTGTTACTACCAGTGTTTTTTTAATTTTTTTCATTTTAAATTTCCTCCATGTTTTTCGCTTTCTTACAATAAAAAAAGCCTTAATAACACAGAAATTAAAGCAAATAATTTATGGCAACGCAAGAAATGCTCACCAAAAACATAAACCTCATATCCTGTGAAGTGTATGAATCCATATTGGCAGGTCTTCCGACTAAGACATATACGTTCTTTTACCTTCCCAAAGAAAATCTTCAGTGGTTTAATAAAAAAGAACTAAATCATTACGGCAGCAGGACTGTTTGAGATTTGCACCCAATTCCCTATTATCGTACATTGTACGCACCAATAATCGTATTCAATTATTTTTATATTAACACAGATAAGTTATTTTGTCAAATTTTATTATCATTAATTTTACTAAACTATTCTTGATATGTGGCGACACATGTATAATCTAAAAAATGGCACAAGGGGTACTCTTTTTTAGACGAACATTTTTTGGTGATAGGCTAATTTAAGGCTTATCATTTTATCTAGCTTAAATTGCAAAGCAACAATATTAACAAAAAAATTAAAAAAGCACTTGACAATAATGCACCAGCATGATATTATACTAGTATATTATTATACGAGGTGATTATTAATGTCTTTACCACATGGATTATTAGGTTTATTACGCTACAAGGAAAGAACGGGTTACGAGTTAGCAAAGTTATTTGAGATGTCGCTAAATGACTTTTGGCATGCTCAGTCTAGCCAGATTTATCGGGAACTTAACCGGTTGGAGGATAATGGCTTTGTCACATCTCAGCATGTTGCCCAACAAGGCAAACCCAATAAGCGAGTTTATACCATTACAGATGCTGGCCAAGAAGAATTTATGAAGTGGACAACCACAGAGGCCGATTTATATAAAAACCGCCAAAGTCCCCTGCTGTTATATACATTCTTCGCTGCATCTGCTCCCGAAGTGGCTTTGCAGAGGCTGAGGAGATTTCGGGATATGTTGCCAAAGTTAATTGATGAACAAATGCCCATATATCAAGATGTTATTGAGCAAATGAAAGCTACAACGCCAAATGCTGAGAAAGAAGCTGTATTTTGGCAAATGACCCATTTGTATAGTAAAATGGAAGCAGAGTTCATAATAAAATGGACAGACGAGTTTATTAAAATTTTAGAAAATTTAGAGGAGGAAAATTTATGTATTTAGCATTTTTATTGACAGTTGTCGTTTATGTAGTGGTGGTGGTTATAAGAGGGAAGTTAAGAATGAAAAAATTATTAAGTCTTTCTTCGACAGAAGGAATAAGAGTTAAACATTCTTTAAAAAACATCATTTTTGGCTGTGCTACATTATTAGCTTTGTTCGTAATGTGCTTGTTTGCAGGTATAAGCTTTACAAACATTGGCTTGCGTCCGATTAGTTTTGATTATAATATCTTGTTTACTGTTATCACCCTTGTTTTATGCGGTTTAATCTTCGTTCAGTTCCTTTATCAGACTATTAGCCCAAAGTATAAAAAAACTGAAAAAGACCTAGGTGACCCAAGCAAAAGTAGCTATAATAAGGTTCTAGAAACACTTTTACCACGTACTAGAGAAGAAAAGATAGCCGCCGCAATTGATTCTGTAACGACAGGCATCTACGAGGAGATTCTAGCTAGAGGTTTTTTGTTCTACGTTCTTCAAATGCAATTTCCAAACCTTTCAATAATCTTTGTTGTCTTGATTACAAGCCTAGTGTTTGGGATTGCACACTTTTATCAAGGTATTCAAGGAATTATTATGAC
>WQZK01000092.1 GCA_009780765.1 Defluviitaleaceae bacterium | reverse complement strand
TTGTTGTTTTTGCTGTATCAAATGTTCTGTTAAAAGTCTTGTATAAAGTAAAAGAACGCATTCTTGTGAACGAGGAGAAGTTTAACCACTTTCTTGTGCGTGGCTTTATGGAAATGGTTACATTTCGAATCAACCGTCGCTTTGCTGGTGAGATTAAAAAAACGGAAGATGCTTCAAAAGAAATCGTATCTTCGGCGGTAAAAATACAAATGGTACATGAGGCTTTCTTTACGATTTTTGCAATTCTTGTAGGTTTTGTAAAAATTGGAATTATCATTTATGGTTGGACTACCGGTGCATTAACAATTGGGCAGATTGTGGCACTCCTTTTGCTTGTAGATAACGCATATCAACCGATTGCTATTTTTAATGTAGATTATGTTGCGTACAAGTTGAATAAAATCGCTTTTGCTCGTTACGCGGAGTTTCTTGACAGCAAGGATGATATTCGACTTTCACAAGGCGATATTATTTCTAAGCTAAAGGGGAATATTTCGTTTTCACAAATTGGTTTTAATTATGGTGAACGTGAAATATTTGCTGATTTTAATCTAAATATTGAAAATGGCAAGACAATCGCTTTTGTAGGTGAGAGTGGTTCAGGAAAATCAACAGCTGTAAAATTATTGGTAGGATTGTTGCAACCGGATGAAGGTAGTGTGGTTGTTGATAATTTTGACCTAAGCAAAACCAATCTTAACAGTTACTATGCCCATATAACCTATCTTCCGCAAGAACCTTCTATATTTAACGGAACGCTTAGGGAAAATCTTGTGTTTGATGAAACGTTTGGTGATACTGCGTTAATAAATGCGCTTATAGGCGTAGGGTTGGACGGATTACTATCTAAACTTGATAAGGGGCTTGATACACCGTTAGGTGAAAGAGGCATTAGCTTATCGGGTGGAGAACGTCAACAACTTGCCCTTGCGCGCTTGTGGTTTTCAAATGCTTGCATTGTTATTTTAGATGAAGCGACATCAGCTATTGATAACCTAACGGAAGAATCTGTGATGAAAAATGTGATGGCTCTGCTTAAAGGTAGAACAGTTATTGCTATCGCTCATCGATTAGATTCAATTACGGCATTTGATGATATTATTCTATTCCAAGATGGACGCATAGCGGAACGAGGGCATTTTGCTGAATTGATTGATAAACGTCAATTGTTTTACGAATTGTATAATAGAAATATTGCCATGAAGAAATAGACGAAATGTAAAATGCAAAAAAAATCAATTGGTGCAATTTTAAACAATGCCCCAAATTTGATTTTCACACCAACTGTCCCCATCTTTGGGGGCAGTTGTTTTATATATGCTAATTTAGTAGATGGATAAGAGAAAGAAGAAAAAAAGGGTTAAAATGTGTTTATCGAAAAAAACACCAATAAGCAACATTCCAGCTTTGTCTACGATACTTGCGAGCCTTAATATTTGATCCTCTCAAAAATTTTTTAAATTATTTAAGTGTTTTTGCAAAAGTCGTTGTATTGTTTAGTATAAGCGCTTATAAATAAAACCGAGAGGAAGTAAACATTATGAAAAGCAAGAGAAGTAAGGGTTTTGTAAAAGTGGCGATTACATCCGTCCTATCTATAGGGTTGTTTGGCGTAGGCTATGGATGAAGCGGCACAATATGCGGCATGGTACATTTGGGAAACAATGGGGGAAAGTGTAATCGGAGGTGATTTTTTTGAAAGATGATGAGTTGATTCCAAAACTTCTAAATAGAGAGCAAGATGCTTATTTGTACCTAATGGATGCTTACAACAAACTTCTTTGGGTGATAGTTGGCGGTATTTTAGGCAAAGTAGGAACAGTCCAAGATATAGAGGAGTGCATAAGCGATGTTTTTATCCAACTTTGGAAAAATCCCCAAGCGTTTAATCAGCAAAAAGGTACGTTGAAATCATACGTAGCCGTTATCGCAAAGAGCAGGGCATTAAACACATACAAGAAACTGACCAGAGTAAAAATTATCGAACTTAACGAAGCAATCCAATCAACAGATGATGATTTGTTTGACTACATCGTAGAAAAGGATATGAGTCAAGAACTCTATGATGCTATCCAAACTTTAGCCGAACCCAATAAGGAAATCCTTATGCGCCGATATTTTTTCGACGAAAAACCTAGAAGAATTGCGGAAAGCATTTCTATGTCTATAAAAGAAGTTGAAAACAGGCTGTATCAAAGCAAGGTAAAGCTACGAAAAAAATTAGAAGGAGGAAGTTACTATGGCTAAAAAAAATTTAATTTCTGAATTATCGGAACAACAGCTTGACGAATTACTAGCTTATACACCTACTTTTTCTGATAAAAACCATGCGAACATTAAGGCCCGATTTATGGAAGAAGCAAGCCGCAAAGTGGAAAAGACAAAGAGGCCCTTTAGGAAAGCGTTTTTGCCGTATGCCGCAGCAATACTGATACTGATGACATCTACAGCAGTATTTGCAGCCGTAACATACCTTGACCTTGGACATATTTTTAACTCCTTTTTCAACAATGCAAATGTCACCAATAGGTTTGATGTAGGCAAAACGGTTGTGCGAGAAGGAATTGAAATTACCGTAATTTCTGTATACACAGATGGGTTGCAAGCATACGCAATGTTAGAAATTGCAGATTTGCAAGAGAATAGGCTATCAAACAACTTGGGACTGGTATTTGAAAATAGATATTACCATGCTTATATCGTTACCCCTATTATTTATAGTGAAGCGACAAGAACAGCATTGGTAAGCATTAGAATTGATTATCAAATTCCACTAGACACAAACATGGCTTTTACCATCAACGATCTCTTGTTAGGTGCTAGAAATGTTATATTTGAGCCTATTGCATTTCCATTATCTTTGCACGCACGACAAAGGGATATGATTGTTCGTGCTGAATGGGAAGAAGCAGCTTCAAAGGGATTGATTGTTGATGGCGGAACCACCGCTAGGATCGGGCTGGAGGAAGAACCTCAACTTTTCTTGCACATAAACGAAATAGAAGAAACGCTCCCAAACGCTGATTGGGCTGTAATTACCAACATTGGGTTGAATAACGAATTTTTGCACATTCAAATAAGAAGGACAGAAACATGGAATCTTGATTCAAATTTTGGTCATCTGAATTTGCTGGATGAAAACGATGAGCCGATATGGTCTATATTTAGTATTCGGCGTGGTGATTATACAGAGTATGTTTTTGATATTGGTTCTGCTGATAGGCTTGATGAAATAACTTTAGCTTTTGCAGGAATGGTGGTTGATGCAGTGGTTCCTGGTCCTTGGGAATTTGACATTTCTATTGCTGCACAAGCTGAAAAGGTATCGGCGATGTTAGAAATTCAAAATTCACAATATTTTAACCAAGCTGATATAACAATTTCACCAATGACTACTTCAATTCGCTTTTTTGCAACAAATGAAATGGATTCTCTCGAGTTTGTAAGAAGAATGAGAGGTTATGTAATGGACTTTGGCGACCCGTTTATAACGCTTAAAGATGGCACCACTGTAGAATTGTTTCCCGATTCTGTCATGTTTGGAAGCGATGGTGGAATAAGTAACTTCAATAGCTTCTATTTTGATATTTCGCAAATATTCTCTATCACCATTCTTGATGATGAACATTTGATAGAACGATAAAGTATGACTGAATATAACGGTGTTGAAGTAGAAAATGCATATTAGTGGAACAATACTCAATGCATTTTTTCAACTCTAATTAGACCATATCGTCGTGTAAATGGAGTCCATCTACCAATACGGTATCTATTATCATTTCTTATTCCATACCAATCTTCGATTCGTTCATCAAAGTACGAATCGAAAAAATCGTCACGTATAATTTGAGTGTCCATAAAACGGTCATTTCTAACTAAAACCAATATCGGGTCAGTGCCAATTTCAATATAATCATTCCTGGTCAGTTCCAATCGCATGATTCCAATTGTTCCAACAAACCCATTTATGTAAGGGGTGGTCAGCCATATTGAAACTCTGCAAAAAATTACGATTAAGGGAATAAACACGCATAAAAATACCACTATAATTTTTCTTCTTAAACTCAACTTCATGCCCCCAATACTATAAATACTGCGCTGATAACGCTTTTTTCCTGACATTAGTTGCACCCCTTTAGTTTGACATTTGTTAAATTATACATGAATGTCTAACTAAAGGGGTGCTGCTCATTTTGAACCAATTGATTTTTTGGGTATAGATGGAACATTCTTTTAGGAAATCCAAATTAACTTCCTTTGTATTAGAAATAGATTGCATGTAAATTGACATTTTAGGTGAATATTTCGCAACTATTTGGATTGCATTTGTCTACACAAATCAGTTATAATGTGCTTGCT
The DNA here is from genome assembly GCA_009780765.1 of Defluviitaleaceae bacterium. Taxonomy (GTDB): domain Bacteria; phylum Bacillota; class Clostridia; order Lachnospirales; family UBA5962; genus WQZK01. The sequence continues at coordinate 2,722 of WQZK01000092.1, read as the reverse complement.
TTAATAAAGCATGTTGCGAGTTCAGCTGGTAGCGGATTATTCTACTAGGGTTCGTTACCAGTTGAATTCATCAAGACGCGGTACTGCATTGTGATGCGTATCGGCAATAATTTCAACTATCGTCCGAGCACATTTCTAAAGCGGTAAACCGCGCTCCAAGCAAAATCGGGATACCGGGTTTTTAATTCGTCGCTTAGTTTATGAGAATGTTCGCCTATTTGAAACAGTCTAAAAGCACAAACATCTCTTGCGTCAACGCCATTTGCAGACTTAAAATAATCAACCGCAAGGTTTTGGATAGTTTTTTGAATATTTGTGCAATGTATCCTTATTTTCTTAATTCTCTCTAAATCAACCTCGTTCATATAAAAGAATACCGTCCCTTTTTAGTTCTGTGTCAATCCTACCATAAGCGAAATCTCCTAACCCACCCACCTCTAATTTTCTCATATTTAAACCCTCTAGTTGTTCTGAATGTTTTCAATGAAAACCTAAGAATGTTTTGCTAGGGGGTTTTTGTGTTTATGCAATGCTATGGAAAAATTGGGCCGTCCCCTCCTCTGGCATAACTGTGCCCGATATATGGGGGAATGCTACGAGGATAGTTAATTGAACCGTCACCCCTACTAATATAAACAGTAACACCAAGGCCAAATACAATAATCAGTGTTAACATAATGCTTATAAGTTGTTTTTTCATTCCAAATAACTCCCTTCCTGTCTTCTTTTATAAATGCTACGAGAAACTTCTGACATTTGTAGTGCTTTTTTTATAAATCTATTACCTTTATTTTCGAAAAACTCTCGAAGTGCCTCACTATATACTAACGCAGCAGTAAATAAAGAGGTACCTAATAAATATGGTATTGTTACACCTTCTATATATTGAGTAGACTTACTATTGTTTAGAGATGCGAGATGCCCCGCGGATTCAAAAAGAATGGTGTACATTTCATTTCCTTCTGCTAGTCTCTTCCCTGTTGCTGCAAATTCTATACATAGAGTATCATACTTCATATCTATATAACATAGTGTCTTTAAATATAAGGCCTCCATGTAATTCAAATCGCCTTCCTCAAAACTATCTAGTGCCTTATTTAAATACTCTATAGCACTGTTGCAATCACCAGCAGTTTTATACATAAGTCCATAATCATAAAAAACACCACCTATGTCTTGTTTGTTATTAAAAAACTCGACTTTTGCAAGGCATTTTTCCAAAAGCGCTTTTGCATCTTGCAAATAATTAAAGCGTATATAATTTCTAGCAAGCATACTATCTACTAGCATCCTTATACTCTCATAGGCTTTTTCATTCGAAAATATTTCATGCCATTTTTCTAAAGATTTGATAGCGTGAAAAAGATATCCGAGCCTCATTAAACAGAGTGCTGTATTATAGTGCAACACGGCATGTCCTTTATAGCTAGGCCGCATCAGCTTATTAGCTTTAAGAAAAAATTCCATAGCCATATCATATTTTGAAATAAAACAGTTCAGTACACCCATACTGCAATAATAGTAGCAAGTAATTTCGTCATCTACTATATGTAAGCTTATCTCTACAGCTTTTAAAATTTCGACCGCTTCATCAAATTTGCCTTTTAATATCAGTAGTCGAGATTTAAACAGTTTGTAGTATGTGTTTAGCTCTTGCTCAAATTGCAAAAATTCAATGCCAGATAGTTTTTCCTGCACTTCTGTTGCTTCTTTAATTTTACGTTCTAAAATAAGATCATAAAATGTAAGTAGCCTACCTTTAAACGTTTTACGCTCTGCTTCAAGCAATGGCAGGTTTTCTATATCTAAAGCAACCCTTATCATCCTTAACATATCGGATTCACAGTTTGCTTCTCCTCGTTCAACTTGGCCAATAGTAGAAAAAGCGTACCGTGCGGCGGCGGCTACATCTTTTAGCGTCATCCCCTTGGCTTCTCTTATTAATCTAAGCTTTTGGCCAAGGTGCAAAGTTTTATCCGTTTGCATATACACTACCTCACTGAAAGTTACTATTTTGTGGGATTTTATTTCGGAAACATTACATGTATCAAAATAAATGTACATACATATTAAATTAAAAAACTCGATTTGTCTATATTATTATATTAATTATATCATAAAAGTTTTTATAAGAACAAATTTTTGGGCTTAAAAACTAACCTATTGCGCCTCCCAGGCAGAAGGCATAAAAATATCGTTAAACTGTTTCATGGCAAAGCGGTCTGTCATTCCTGCCAGGTAGTCTGCAATGGTTTGGGTTTTGTTTTCTGCTGTACGATATTCTTCCGGCAGTTTTTCCGGGTAGGCTACATAGTGGTGAAATATCAATTGCAGCATTTTACTTATTTTTAAACGTTCTTTTTGATGTACAAGCTGGTTGGAATATACGCTTTCCCGAAGAAAGATTCTGAATTCGTGCATTATCTCTGTAACGTCGGAAGATAAGGTGATTTCTGGTGTATTTAAGCTATTTTTTATTAAATTTTTTACCAAAAAGTCTATACGCTCGGATGGGTTTGAACCAAGCTTTTTTACAAAGGGCGGCAAGTCATTTGAGGATAAAATTTTTGCGCGCATTGCATCGTCTACATCGTGGTTCATATATGCTATTTTGTCTGAAATTTGAACAACGCTGCCTTCTGGGGTAGCCGGTTTACATACGGTGCGGTGGTTTAAGATGCCATCAATCACTTCAAATGTTAGGTTAAGTCCCCTGCCCTCT
>WQZK01000091.1 GCA_009780765.1 Defluviitaleaceae bacterium | reverse complement strand
TTGCTTGCTAAGCCTTTCGTTGCCATGTTTAAAATGCCCCGTGGCTTTTGCCATTATTAATTGTTCATCTTTGTCGTTGGTATCTTTAATAGCGGCAATAAAGCCTAAAGCCTTATTGCCGCTTAAAGTAGTAACAACTTTTCCGTGGTAAGAAATAAAAGCTTTATTATTCTTTGTTATTTTGTATGAGAAAACTCCTTCGTCGAGTTTTCCGCGTTTGTCGATGTTTGGCATAAAATACCTCTTATGCATTAAGAAGCTTCTGTGCTTCTTCTTGAGTAAATTGATTTGTATACAGGTTGAAATATATACCTTTTTGACGCATCAATTCTCTATGGCTACCCATTTCTGCAATTTTACCATCTTCTATAACCAAAATTTTGTCGCACGAGCGAATTGTCGAAAGTCTATGAGCAACAATAAAGCTCGTTCTGCCCTTTAGAATGTTGAAAATTGCTTGTTGGATGGTTTTTTCGGTTTCAGTGTCGATATTACTCGTTGCCTCATCCAAGATAAATATTTGTGGATTTTTGATGATGGCACGAGCAAAGCTTATAAGCTGCTTTTCACCTGAAGAAAGGCGGTTGCCGCCTTCGCCAACATCTGTGTCGAATCCTTTTTCAAGATTCATAATAAAATCGTAGGCGTTTACTTTTTTTGCAACTTCTATAATTTCTTCGTCGGTTGCATCTAATTTACCGTAGCGGATATTTTCTTTAATTGTTCCGCTAAATAGGTGCGGATTTTGCAAAACATAGCCTATATTAGCATGTAGCCATAATTGCGAACGCTGCTTATAGTCTTTTTCGTCGATTAAAATTTCGCCAGAAACAGGCTCGTAAAATCTACATAAAAGGTTTACGATCGTACTCTTGCCAGCACCGGTTGGGCCTACAAGTGCAATTTTTTCACCTGCTTTAACATCTAGATTAAAGCTTTTTAATACTGGTTCGCCTGTTTTGTAGGCAAAGCTAACATCTTCGAACTTTATATTTCCCACAAGTTTTTCCCAGTTTTCGTATTTTGGGTGGAATGTTGTGCCGTATTTTTCAACAACCTCGTCGGTATCTCGTATTTCTTCTTCTGTGTCAATCAGTGTTATTGTACGTTCGGCAGCAGCCTGAGCCGACTGCATGGCAAGAACAACCTCGGCCATTTGCTGAATTTCTTGAAATAGCATAGTGATGTAGCTGATAAAAACTGAAAGTGTACCGATTGTTATAAGATTTTCGGTAATTGCTCCCTCGCTTGTAAAAATTACAAGTGCAATGGAAGCAGTACCCATAAAAGCAATAATCGGGCCGTATAAAGCCGAAAGCCTAATTGCTCTGATACTAGTTTTTTTCATTGATGTTGTTAATTCGTCAAACTCTTCAAAATTTTTACGTTCACGAACCAAAGTTTTTGTTGTTTTTGCACCTGTTATGCCCTCGTTGTAAGCACCTGTGATTTTAGAATTAACTTTTCTAACTTCACGTTGGTTTTTAAGCATTCTTTTTTGGAAGAAAAAACTAACAAAAAAGAATATAGGCATTAGTGCAATAGCAATTAGTGCCATTCTAACATTTAAAATAAACATACTCACCATGGCAAAAATTATAATAAAAATCTGGAAAGACATATCTACAAGATTCCATGCAATAACGTCACCTAAACGCTGTGCATCTGATGTTAACCTCGTCATAATCCAGCCAACAGGTGTTGTATCGTAATAAGAAAACGAGAGTTTTTGGAGCTGTTTAAATGCAGCCATTCGCATATCGTGAACAACTGTAACCTCTAAAACTGCTGCGAGGTCTATCGATTTGTAAAACGTCCATGCGATGAAAAAACCTAAAGCACCAAAGCCTAAAATTAAATAGCCAATGCCATCAAGCGTGCCCTCAACAGCAAACCTGTCAATTGCAATCATATTCATCATAGGAGTAATTGCAACACCAATTGCTGCTAGTGTGTTTATGATTAAAAACCAAATGGTTGCTTTTTTACAGCCCTTTAAAAATCTAAGGGCACGTATCCAAAGTTTTATATCAAACTTACTGGTATAATCCTGTTCTTCAAACTGGCTCATATTCTAACTCCTCCTCGTCTTCTAACATGCTTTGAATATCCCAAATACGCTTGTAAAGCCCTTCTGTTTCAATAAGCTCTTTGTGCGTGCCGATGTTTGTGATGCGGCCGTGTTCCATAACGAAAATTCGGTCAGCATCCATAAGCGTAGTAATTCTTTGAGATATAATAAAGGTTGTTGTATCTTCTTGTTTTTGTTTAAGTTCTGCACGGATTAGTGCATCAGTATGCGTATCAACCGCACTTAAAGAATCGTCGAAAATAAGTATGTCGCTATCTTTAACAAGTGTTCTGGCAATTGCAACACGTTGCTTTTGCCCACCCGATAAAGTAACCCCACGCTCACCAACAAGCGTATCATATTTATCGTTAAATTTTTCTATAAAGTCATGAGCATTGGCGATTTTTGTAGATTCGTAAACCTCTTGTTCCAAAACCACATCTTTTGCCATTTTAATATTATTCATAATGTTTTTAGAGTATAAAAACGGCTCTTGTAAAACAATACCAACTTTGCGGCGAAGATAATTTTTTTCGATTTGACTAATCTCCAAGCCATTAATTTTAATTTGCCCTTCTTGATAGTCGTAAAGCCTTAGTAAAAGGTGCATAATACTAGATTTGCCAGAGCCTGTGGAGCCCAAAATCGCGATAGTTTCGCCTTTTTTAACTGAGAAAGAAAGGTTTTTTAAAACATTTTTGCCGCCCTCGTATGCAAAGCTTACGTTATCAAAGATTATATCTCCGTTTAGGTCGTGCTCTTTGGCATCTTTAGTGTCTTTCTCTTGTTCTATTGCCAGTATTTCAAGCATACGGTCGTGTGCAGCTTTCATACGCACTTGGTCAACTAAGATTCTACCAAGTTCACGAATAGGCCAGATAATGCTATTTATATAGGCCGCAAAAGCGATTAACGTACCAACCGTAATTTCACCCTGAACAACCAAGTAAACGCCAAAAACCATAACTCCAACACGCTGAATATCGCAAATAGCGTGCGAAGAACTCCAATAGTAAGCCCTGTATTTCATATGCTTATAGCTTGCATTTTTAAATGCCAAGCTTTTTTCTCTAAATTTTTCACGCTCGTAGTCTTCCCTTGCGAAAGCACGAACAACCCTAACACCTGTGAGGTTTTCTTGTAGCATCGTAGACATTTCGCCTTCACGCTCTTCTGCCTCTTCCGTTGGTTTTCTAATCGCCTTTGTGAAAAAGTATGAAAACAACACAATAATAGGTGCAAGTGCGATAGATGCAAATGCAAGCCTCATATCAAGCGTTAGCATGATTGTGAAAGTTATTATAAATGCAAACGATATTCTAAAAAGCCCCATCGCTTGGCCTGCCAAGAATCTTCTAACCATATCAATATCTGAGGTACATCTTTGAATTAAATCGCCTGTTTTTGCCTTAACATGGTATTCGTACGGCAGTTTTTGAATATGGTCGTAAAGTTCGTTTCTCTGAAGCCTTGAAACGATTTCTCCCGATTTTTGTGTTAAAAACTGGCGTATAAAAATAAATATCATATGAACACCAGAAACTAAAAGCATTAGTAAAAGTGCAATCCACAAATTGCCTCTTAAATGTGGAAGCCCGCCAAGAAAATCTACAATACGTTGATATGTGGGCGAAACCTCGTCGTTTCTAATCAAAAGGTGGTCAATAATAAACCTGATGATTAGTGGCCTTATTTGCTCTAAAATGATTGCAATAAACGCCGCCAAGATTGCTATACTATACTTAAATCTAACGGGTTTTAGCATTAAAAACATACGTTTAAACACGATGTACCTCCTAAAAAGTATTTTTTGTTATTTTTTTATTTTATGATGCAAAGTTAATAAAATTGGCTTCGACAAGCTCGTAATCTATCGAAGATTGCCACTCTCCATTTTGGCACTGCCACGAATTTTCATTAACTCTAAGCTCTTTAAATCCTAATTTTTTGTAAGTGCTTTGTGCTCTTAAATTTTTTACATTTGTATCTAAAATTACTTTAGCAAACCCAAGCTCTTTAAACAAATGATTTATAAGCATTGAAAGTAATATTTTGCCGTAACCCTTATCTTGCTCTTTGGTTTCGCAAATTTTGATGCCTATTTCGGCAATGCCATTACCCTTATCTCTAAAGTTTGTTTCGCCTGCTGGCAATCCATCTATTTCAATGATAAGCCTACCGCCAACAGTTGCATTTTTCTCAATTGATTCTATAACCTCATCTACTGTTATTCCCAAACCATTTGGAAAGCCAGCATGTGCCATAACTTTGCCATCGTTCCACCATTTTGCTAACACTTCGGCATCATTTACATTTGCTAATCTTATTGCTAAGTTCTCTTTTTTTATTAACACAAAAATTCTCCTTATTTCTTCTCAAAGCCTTTCTGTCGCAAAACAAAAAGCCACAAGGACAAGCCCTGTGGCGTAATTTTTACACAAAAACCAAACAATATGTAAGGCTACGAAAAATATACTAAACGACAGAAAGCATCCGGGAAAAACTTTATATTTTTATCTTCAAAATTAATATAACCAAATTTATTAACAAACAATGTCATTTCTTTCCCCTCACTTTCTTTTAGATTTATTAAGATTTTATTACCTTTTAGATTATATCAAACATTAGTGCCATTTGCAAGCAAAATTTTATATTGTCTTTAAATTGTAATAAATCAATTTGAGTTGTTGCTGTTATAGAAACAATCATTTTTCCAGTTTATAGGGTTATTTTTGATGTATTCTGAGATAGTTATGAAATTTTTTTCATTTCTTATTATGTGATCATGAAATGACTTTTGCCAAGGCGAAAATCCAGCTTGCTTTGTAATAGTCCCTTTAAATTGCTTAATAATCCGAGAAATTGTAGGGGCGAACTGTGTTCGCCCCTCTTTTTGAATAAGAATAATCATATGAATATGGTTTGGCATGATAACATAACAATTTACAGAAACATTATCATAGATATTTGATAATTTTGTAATTTCATTTTCAACAACTTCGCCTATTTTAGATAATTTCGGGCGAACGCAGTTCGCCCCTACAATTTGGCTAAGTATTTTGGCATGGTCTTTTGTACATATAGTTATAAAATACGAACCATTGCTACTATAATCATAATCTTTTAGTCTATTTGATTTACGTTTTTCCATACACTACTCAAATGTTGGATTATTACTGGTAACACATATCCATGTACGTCCTATATTTATTGTAAGTGGGCTGCCATCTTCAAAAAACCATTGCGTTGGTGCTTCACGGGATTCTTTCTCCCATCTAATCGGTATATGGCTGCCATTTGTAATAAGATAACCTTCGCCACTACCAACAAGAGTTACATTTCTACGCCCTTCGGTGTCGCCTGGTATGCCTGTTATGGTTGTAATTTGTACGAGTATATTTGTAACGCTTAATTGTTCGCCTGTTTCCTCGTCTAATTGTGGATTGCCAAATTTGTATTTGTAATAAAGATTTGTATCTTCACAAAATCTAAATTCTGCCACATTAGATGCCACAAAAGGAACAGAAATAAACGTTGAAGCTTCGGCACCGCTTGGTGTTGTTGGCTCTTCAAAAAAGCTAAACATTGCAAACTCTTCGCTTATATCTAGCCTAATATCTGCATCTTCTGCATGGGCTAAAATATTTTCGGTGCTTGTATACGAGCTGTTTTCAAGCCCACGCTCGGCACGCCTTACAGGATCTCGCCAAAAAACTGTGCCATCGTATCGCATACCGTCTACATGGTCAAGCCCTAAATTTCTGATAGATGTATAGGCTTGTGGGCTTCCGCCATGGTGTATCAAAACTGCATCGTGATTCATTGCAAAATCGCTAAAATAATGTCTTGTGCTTCGTATGGGTCCAATCCTTTCTGCTTCTGCACTTTGGAAAATTGCCACTATTCTTGTGGTTGCCCCCTCGGCCAAAACTTCATAAATTATATCTGCTTGCATAAGCCCGCTTTGAGGCAGGGCACGAGTTTCGTTGTTAAACACTACGGCAAACGGGCGCCTATTATACGCATCTATTGAAATGTAGTGACCCGTTAGGCGACTTATCGCCATATCGTAATGCGGTGATAATATTTCTTCTTCTGGCTCGATTTCCTCTTCCTCTTCAAGTGTTATCGTTACGCTTGGAGGTACAACATTTTCATCTTGCACAAAAGTTTCGGCATTACTACCTCTGCTACACGCCACAAGCAAAAAGCTTGCTATAATTATTAAATATTTTTTCAAAACAGTACCTCCATTAAAGATGGCAGTAATATACCTGTAGTTAAGAGCAAAAGCCCCAATAGACTTTTTTTAGAAAAGCGTTCGCCTAAGAATATTCTTGCAAAGCCCATTGTTAGTAGGATGCTTAACTGGTCTATAGGAACAACAAGGCTTGCGTTTCCAATTTGTAAAGCGTGATAGAAAAACAACCACGATGTACCTGTTGCTATACCTGATAGAATAAGAAAAATATAGCTTTTTGGTTTTATACTTTTTATTTGCTTTTGCTCTTTGGCACTAAAAACCATAACCCAACTTAAAAGTGCAACTATCATGGTTCTTATTGCCGTCCATAAATTTGCATCTATCGAAGAAACACCAAGGCTACCAAAAATGGCAGTTAAACTTGCAAAAACAGCAGCTAAAACGGCAAAAATTAGCCATGATTTGCTGGTTTTTTCTTCGTTTTTAGGCGTCTTTTTAAATTCCAGCATTAGCCAAGTGCCTGTACCAATTAAAGCCATTCCGATTAGCATAATAGTACTTAAATTTTCACCCAAGAAGATAAACGCAAGGAGCATGGTTAAAATTGTGCTGGTTTTAGTTATTGGTGTTATTTTATTTACATTACCAAGCTTTAATGCCCTGTAACGGCAAAGCCAAGCTCCACCAGTTGAAAGCCCAGATAAAACCAAAAACATCCAAGTGCGTGTATCTATGTGCCTAACACCGCCTTGTACACCCGAAACTAAAACTATAATCCAAGCAAAAATAATAACTACCATGGTGCGAATTGCAGTTGCTAAATGTGAGCTAACATCTTTTAAACCAATTTTTGTTAAAACAGTTGTAAGTCCCGCAAAT
>WQZK01000090.1 GCA_009780765.1 Defluviitaleaceae bacterium | reverse complement strand
ATATAGAATATAGAATATAGAATATAGAATATAGAATATAGAATATAGGAGCGATTTTATATGAGGAAAATAAAGAAGCCTATAATTATAATGCCATTTGGAAATCCGATTCCTGGACCTCACCCTCCTTACGATGGGTAGTTAATATAATAGTTTTTAATAATTCTATTACACTAAGGGGGTAGTTTAAGTGGACTCAGGATTTTTATCTTTAGTAAATGAGTTTCTTTCATTATCAAATACTTATGATACTGAAGCAATGAGAGCACTGCAAGAGAAATTTGAGAAGTATTTAAAAGAAAATAAAGATACAGCTGATAAGCAAATAGAAAATACAATTAACTTACTTAAAGGATTGATTAATTATGAGGAAACAAATAATATCAAATCTTCTTATGAGCTAATATTACCAATGCTAACTAATTTAGAATTTGGCACAAATATGGAGCTTTTAAGAGGCAATTATAATAGAAAATTGTTAATTATGAGTATCTCCATATGTAAAAGCCATGAACAAGCTCTTCAATTTTTAAATGCCATAGAAGATGGTTTTGTGTTCTATCCGAAAGGAAAAGAAGTTGAAGAATATTATAAAAGAAATATGTATATACACATAACAGATAGGCTCCTATATGCTAAAGGTCTTGAAATACTTTCAGAAGAAGAGGTTGCGGAAGTTGAAGAGCTATTTGAAGAGTATATGGAAAAAGCTAAAATTCTTTGCGTTAATAGAAAGTATGTAGCTAGCCTTTCAATTTTATTTGCTCGAGAGGGACTTTTCCATGGTGATAAAGACATTCTAGATTCTGGAACACACTTGGCTCGTTCACGTAGAGAATCTAAGTTATTAAACTATCTAGATAGAAGCTTAAACCAATATAGAGCACTTCCAACTTTAATAGACGACCCGCTAACCGAAAAAGAAAAGTTTGGCATACTTCTTAGGGAGTTGCGTTTGGCTAGAAAAACAAACCTTGAAGATTTTGCTAAAATGGCAGGACTTTCGCCCGGTACTATAAGAATTCTTGAGCATGGAGATGACAAAGTAAGACCCGAAACATTAAAGAAAATTTGTGAAACACTCGGCATTACCGAAGATTATTTTAAACAAGATATTTCAATCGTATATAAAAAAGCAACGGAGTAATTACGTTGCTTTTCTTGTATTACTTCTAGATAAAAGCATATAAAAAAGAGCGAATTATTATATTCACTCTTTTTTATATGCTTTATTAACTACACAATGTAATTTCAACAGAATTTGTAAATATATCAGTATAACTATAAGAAACAGTTCTTATTGGCGAATTATCACCATCGTTCACTTCTATTGTAAAAATGCTTGGGTAAACATTTGCTATAATTCCTTCGTTAATGGTTGATTTATTGTGTTTTCTATTGCTTTCGAGCTTAACTTTAGCACCAATATGCTTTGCTATGTCTTGCCTAATTTTAACAACATTGTTTTTCTCAATCACTGGCTCCACCTCTTTATAAAGATTTGGAGTAAACATAAATGTCTACCACATCAATATATTATACCACAGACTGAAATAGAAGTCAATAAACAAATACAGCGGATTTTCGCAAAAAGCGACGCACTCTATCAATCATTTTCATCATCAATAACAGGTGGTGGTGTGTCTTGATGGTTAAAAAATGGGTCTGGTGTTAAGTTAATTCTATAAGTATCTTGCCACTCAAACATAGTAATACTTCTTTCTTGATAACCCTCTCTTCTAAAAATAACGGTTCGTCCTGAAATATTTTGCATATCTAAAGGAATTGTTAAAGGGGTTATACCCACAAAAATATCGTCTATAAAAACATCTGCACCGGATGGGGTAGATTCTATTGTAACACGAGTGAACGAAACAGCCTGAACAAGAACTATGTCAAGCGATGTTTCTGCCGAATCTATTTCAATAGTTTGCTCAAAGTTTTCGTAATTTGGGTGTGTTGCAGTAATTGTATATGTGCCATAACTTAAAACCTGAGGCTCTGAAACACGGATTCTCTCGCCATTTATAAAAACATCGGCATCCAAAACATTTATGCTTATATTTAATGTACCTGCAACAACTTCTGCACTAGAAAGGTCTAGCGTGGTTGTTTGGCCACTAAAAATAAAAATATCTGCTGCAAATGTAGAAATATTACTACCTCTAACGGTTATACGATAGCTGCCCTCCAAAAGACTTATTCGATTCTCTTCTTCATCTTCAGAAAGCAACGTTGCAGGGCGAGCACCATCAAACTCGATTATGCCGTCTTGAATTTCTTCGGCATTAACAAGCTCTAAAACACCAATGCCACGTTCAACAAAAATATACCATATAGTACGCCCAAGACCACGCATTGTGATAACGCTATTCGCTTCAATTTCAGAAATATCAACACTTTGATTGTTGTAAATAACTTTTAAATTTTCTGTAAAAGTGTAAGATTCGTTGCCCCAAATAATAGTATCATTTTCAAGATTTATTCTAACACCAGTAATGTTGCGTTGTTCCCACGAGCGAGGGCTTTGAGTCATAGAGCTAACGATGCTACCTGCCTCCGGGTATCTAAAATCAACAATGTCGCCAGTATTAAAATCTGAAAACATAAGCGGCTCATTAGTTCTGCTACGCATTAAAGTGTTCTGATTTATTGTAAATGTAACTACTTGCTCAGTTTCTATGTCTAAAACTTCCAAAGAGTTAGCTCTTGGATTTGTAGAAATAATAAGGCCTGTTGTTGCAATTTCATTTGTTGCGACTATTTGCCCGCTTCCTTGCGTTGTTGGCGGATTTTGGGTAGAACCACCACTAGAAGACTCTCCGCTTGTTACCATGTTAAAAACAGCCCAAAAAACGCCTATACAAATTAACACTGCTGCCAATAGTGTTAATAAGTAAAAAGCCATATATGCTCCTCTGCTTTTTTGTTTTCGGCCCCGCTTAGTTTGGGTTCTTTTTACAGGGGCTTTCTTTCTGTTTGCAGAAGAGCCAGAGCCTCGTGGCGTAACAGGTTGCCTTTTTGGAACGGTGTAGCCATCTTCATCATATTCGTCGTAATCATCGTAAGTATCATAATCACGAATATTTTTAGGATTATATACGCTAGTTTTATTTATATTTTGGTTTGATTTGTTTTTATTTTTTTTATCCACTAGTGCACCTCATAGGGGGTCTTAATATATAAGTAGTATATTCACTCTATTTTAATACTTATCTCGAAAAAAATCAAGTCTAAATGCTAATTTTATTTATGTATTTTTCATAGCGTTCTTTTCTTTCGATTATTTCATCGGTTTTAGTTATTATTGAGCCCGGAGTCCATGAGCGTTTCTTAGAATAGTATTCCCTTGAAATTTTAAAAAATTCTGTTGGAAATTTTAGCATAGCATAGAATATATTTTTTTCTTCCAAGCTTAATGGTTTTATTTCAGAATATGTATTAAGTATTTCATTTATATCAACCTCTGGTTCTTTATTATATTTTACAAATCTCTTAATTAAGTCTGCCAAATCTTTAACCGAAAGTTCAGTTCGGGCTTTTGAAAAATTTGTTATGTAAATATCGTTATTAAGTGCCACAAGATTTTCTTTCTTTAAAAGATTGTGAGTTGTTTCTTTTTTTTCTGTAATTAACTTGTAGTAGTTGTTTTCCTCTAAGCAATCTATCGAATCTTTGGCCAAGCTTAAATAATAGTCATAATTTTCTATAAAAATAATGTCAAAATCAGATAGAGTACTTCGTTTTGAAATAAGTTTTTTGTGTTCTTTAAATAATGAAAGAGATTTTTTAAACTCGGTTAAAGAATTTTCAGAAATTTCCGATTCTATTTTTGCATCACCAATAAGCATGTGCATTTGTGCTGATTTTTTAACTAACTTTAAGAACATATCACTGTTACAAAAATCAATTTCAGGGGCATCTACATAGTCTGTTAAAATATAATTTTCAGAATTTACTTTTAAAAATGGAGCACCCTCTAATGTTTCGTAGTACATATCTATATTTTTAAAATTATTTAAAGCAAGATGCTTTTTAATATTATTTTGAAAAATAATTTCGTTCGAATTTGCCGAAGTTTTCTTCAAAAACAAAACCTTTTTGCCAGATTTTATTAAAAAACCGCCTTTACGCTTGCCTGCAAAAAAACCGTTTATACCAAAGTTTTGTAATATTTTTTGATTAATATTTTCCATAAATTTAACACCTCCATAAGTATAGCTAATACACGCTACAAATTATAGTATGAGGTTTTAGGCTTAAATATGAAAAAAAGCGACCAAATAATGGACGCTTTAATATGAAATAATATTATTCTTCTGTTTCTTCTTCGTCAGTTTCTTCAACTTCTTCGATTACTTCCATAGCTTCTGGAGCATCCCAAGTAGCAGTAAGGTTACCATCTTCACATTCAACTACATAAGCACCAAGAATTTCTGTAAAGAAATCGATGTTTACAAAAAGAGTGTTTTCGATAACAACAGAGTAAGAAGGAAGTTCGATTTCTTCGCCGTCAATAATAACGATATTCGAATTAATCATAACTCTAACTTCCATTTCTTCAGAAACAACATCTACATAACCTTCAGGGTTCCAAATAACTTCAAAACCTAAAGCTTCTGCATTTGCTCTTAAAGCAAGAACAGTAGGTTCAGCAATTTGAGGAAGCTCTTGCTCTTCAACTTCTTCTTCAACTTCTTCAATTTCTTCATCTATAGTTTCAATTTCTTCGTAGTTTTCTTCAATTTCATCTTCTACATCAGCTGGAGGAGCGATAGCTTCTTCAAAAGCAGATTCAGTAATTGTTGCACCAGTTGCATTGTTTACAAAAAGAGTTAAGATAGGGTTTGTTCTGTTTCCAGAATCAGTAAAATTGATAACGATTCTTGAAACTGTATCATGCTCTTGAATGTCAAACGTAAAAGTAGTTCTTGATGGGTTACTGAAACCAAAGTCAAGAGTTGGGTTTTCTGCACGAACTCTATCCATAGCACGACGGATTTGAGCCGTTGTAGAAGCATTTGCAGTAATTCTAGGATAAGTACCAAGAATAGCACCTGAAGCACTCACATAAGTGCCAGTTGTGTGCTGAAGGGCCACTGGTGCCGGATTAGTGTTGGCAAAAGCGGTAACAGCCGAACCTAATGTAAGCACAGTTATTGTTAAAACAGCTAACAGTTTTTTCATTTTTTTATTACCTCCATGATATTTTAAATAATGGGCATAAGCCACTTATTATATTTTTACACAAATTTATAAAAAAATCAATAACAAAATTATTACAAATTTAATTTTTTTGAAATATTTTGCGTTTTAAGCCTAAAACACGCCATATGTTAATTTTTTCTAAAAAGTTTTTTTGTTTCGTAAACATCTTCCATTGTGATGTTAACACCCAATTTTTTGAATACATTTGCGTCAATAGACGATAGTATAACAGTTGAATGAGCCTCACAGCGGTAAAGTTTAGGAAGCATGGATAAAACTTTTGCCGAAGCTTTATCATTAACCGAATGGATAGAAAGAGCCATTAAAACCTCATCTGTATGAAGTCTTGGGTTAGAATTTCCTAAAAAGCCAGTTTTAAGTTTTTGTATAGGCCTAATAATTTCGCTTGGAATAAGCTTAACATCTTTAGGTACGCCTGCAAGATGTTTAAGTGCATTTAATAAAGCGGACGAAGCAGCACCCAACAAATCCGTAGTTTTGCCTGTTATAATTGTGCCGCAAGAAAGCTCTATTGCAAGGGCAGGGGGCGTACTTTCTTCTGCCTTTTTTATGGCAGCAGTGGCAACGCTTCGTTCGAGTACATCAATATCAGCTTTTTTCATTAAAAGTTCTAATTTTTGTAAAGAATGCAAGGAAGCATTATTTATTTTAACATCACATTTAAGCTGGTAATACCTCCGTATAATTTCTTGGCGAGAGGCACTTTTACAAACATCATCGTCATCTATGCAAAAACCAACCATATTAACGCCCATATCTGTAGGTGACTTATATGGCGAATCGCCTGAAATAAGCTTAAACATCTCGTAAAGAACAGGAAAAATATCAATATCTCTATTATAATTAATGGCTGTTTCTCCGCCGTAGCTTTCTAGATGAAAAGGGTCTATCATGTTTATATCGTCTAAGTCTATAGTTGCTGCCTCATATGCCATGTTTACAGGATGGCTAAGAGGCAAATTCCAAACAGGAAAGGTTTCAAACTTAGCATAACCAGCTTTTAAGTTTCTTATGTGTTCATGATATAATTGAGAAAGGCACACCGCCATTTTGCCGCTTCCAGGACCGGGAGCAGTGATAACAACAAGTTCACGCTGCGTTTCTATGTATTCGTTTTTGCCAAAACCTTCTTCGCTAACAATTTTTGCTATATTTGTTGGATAGTCTTGGATTGTGTAGTGCTTGTACACCTTTATGCCGGATTTTTCTAAATATTTTACAAAAACTTCAACACTTGACTCGGGCTTATATTGCGTTACAACAACACTTCCAACAAAAAGCCCTTCTCCGCGGAAGGCATCAATAAGCCTAAAAACATCAACACCGTAAGTAATACCTAAATCGCCTCTAATTTTATTCTTCTCAATATCAGCGGAATTTATTGCAATAACAATTTCAACTTTATCGCCCATAGTTTTTAAAAGCTTTATCTTATTATCATGAGCAAAGCCGGGCAAAACCCTAGATGCGTGATAATCGTCGAAAAGTTTGCCGCCAAATTCTAAATATAATTTATTTTCAAACTGGTTAATACGTTTAAATATGTGTTCAGATTGCATTTTTAAGTAATTTTCGTTATTAAAACCTAGTTTATACATGGGTTTGCCTCCTTTGTGAAATTGTTTTATTACAATTAGGCGACGAAGTCGCCAAACTCGCAAAAATCCTGATTTTTGCGAAAAGGTGATAGGTGAGAACAAGGACGATTCATTCGTCCACAGTTCGAGCCATCACCTTTACAATAGCTTCGCATCATTTATATTAAACTGAAAGCTCGCATTTAAAAACTCGGCAGCTTTACGGCAAAGCATCATTCTTTCCATAAATATTTCAAAATAGTCAAACACAGGGCTTATTGTTTTATCAATTTCCATAACAAGCCTTATAACATTGCCTTTTTGCGTTTTAAAAACCAAAATATCGGCTTTTTCAACAGAATAATTAACCTTGTCATGTATATCAAAAGTGTCCATATCTTT
>WQZK01000089.1 GCA_009780765.1 Defluviitaleaceae bacterium | reverse complement strand
CACATAGATGCTCGTCCAGATTTGTTTGAAAAAATTATTTTTACGAAAGAGTATTTTGAAGAGAGTTTTAAAAATGGATGTACCAAAATATTTGTTTTCGAAGAAGATGAAAATATTCTAGGACATTGCATTATAGAAGAATATGAAGCTGTAGGCGACCCGACATATTATGATGTGAAAGGTATTTTTATTGATTCTATGTGCGTAGATGAAAGTGCAAAGGGTAGACAAATAGGTCGAGCATTAGTAGAACGAGTGAAATCCTATGCTAAAGAAGTCGGAGCTACTCGTTTAGATTTGTTAGTTTATGATTTTAATAAAGATGCTAGAAAATTTTATGAGCACTTAGGATTAACTGCAAAATCAACCTTTATGGAAATGAATATTGAATAATATAATGATTTAAACTCTAGGAGGGTATAAGCAAACTGCTATATTGTGAACAGTAAGCCCCCTTAGCGTAATAATGTAGATTTTGAACGAACCCCCCATAGGAGAAGCATTTTATATGCCTTCCCTTATGGGGATTTTTGCGTGTTGATACTTTTTTTGAAAAACCCTTGACAACATCACTCTAACCATTTTTCTGCTTTTTCCAAGCCTCTGGTAACGCCTTTTCCATGCGAGTAAGGACTTCTTTTTTTTGCGGCTCATGATGCCCAGATAAACAAAAATTAAAATTATATTGCTTATAAACTTCAATAAGCCGCTTAAAGATTGTAATATCAGTATCAATATGAGGAACAAGTTCTTCATCCGAATCGCCAATATTATCTCCAACATGCAATACTTTATCAATGGTATCGTATATGCTTATACAGCCTGCCGTGTGGCCTGGTGAATGGAAAATTTCAATCCCATCATCAGGAAAATACATACTTTTTTCAAACACTATGTTTGGCATACATTTACGCACTTCTCCGTTGGCAAGCTCACTGTGCCTTCTAATTCCATTATCCCAATCATTCTTCTGTAAGTCTGCACAAATTTTATGAGCAATTATTAAACTATTTTTAAAAACCCAATTACCCCAGATATGATCAAAGTCATGATGTGTATTAATTACTACTATCGGCTTATAATCATTAGCAATATATTTCAATATAGGTTCAATACTGCCACTGCCTAAACCTGTATCTATTATATAATTACGTTTATTACCCAATATTAATCCCAAATTTAAATTAATACTTTGCCCATTCCAAACCATAGGCTCGGTAAACATAATGTTTCGAGCGGTTACTTTAGTGATTTTCATTCAAATCTCTCCTTGCTCATATGCTATACTATCCCAAGGAAAGCCCCAGCATCAACATGCAGAGCAAGCTGAGAGTGAAATGGCAACGCTGTGGGTTCCCAAACGCCACCCTCTATGCGACTCATTGCAAGTATCGCTTCCATAGACCTAGCACCGTGGTGAAACTTTGGCACAGTTAGCATAGCCCTTATTATATCAGGATTTACTGCAACAGAGCCATTAACTTTGTTAATTCTTTTATCTCTTTCGCAAAGGCTACGAAGGAGTAAAGCACGACGTAATATGTGGTTTTTATCGTCATCATCCTTAGGGTTTGGCCCTACAACATTTATTGTTCCACGCAAACGGCTTATAAAATCTGGACCTTTTGCATTTTTAAAATCTTGGTCATCTCGCACAAAACTTTCAAAATTCGAAGCCGTTCCACCTGCAAAAACCAAAATACATTTGCCAAGTGGATGTTCGCCACTCTCATCTCTAAACCTACCATCCTGCATAGGCATTAAAAAACTTTTCACCCATCCGAGCGGTAACCCTTCTTTATCAGAATCAAACTCATCAAAGAAAACCAGTGGTAATTTGCCCTCTAGCAAACAATCTCTAACCTTTTGGAAAGCAGCACCTAAATCCATAGGGCTAACAAATTGTGATACGTTAAATTCTAATTTTTCAATTTTTCCCGGTAAAACATTTGTGGCAATTTGTGTAACACCAAAAGATTTACCAGAACCTGGCGAGCCAAAAACTGCAATATTAAGCGGGCGAGAACTTTCTGTATTTGCATAATCTAGTATGAGGTTACGAATATTTTGATAAGATTCAATTTCCCATCGGTCTACAGTGGTTAAGCCTCCTAAAGCAAAGCGTGGCAAACCTTCTATAGCCGCAGCCCCATGTTGAACATATTCAAAAGCTACATCGTAAAGCTCTCTGTTCCCTACACTATTTATAACTGTCCAATCTTTCGGAACCTCTAGCATCTCGTCATTTTTCATAAGCGGTATAGGAAAAGCAGGCCAATCTTTTAATTGTACATTATTATCACTGCTTTCATCACTATCCGCATCAGGAGCAGCGTCGCCTATAAGAGACACAGGATTATTCACAACAGCATCGCCTGTTTCTAAAATTGCCCGTAAAGCACACCCATATTTCACTGCATCATTCATGGCATTTTCAAAAGATGAAGCTGTACGCCCTCCTCTTTGTGAAAGAAATGTAATCATTGCATCTAAACGAGTGTTGAAGCTATTGTCATATTCACTCACAGGTATCTCACCCGAAGCAATTAATTCAGAAAGAAATGCTACACTAGTAACAAACATTAATGCCATTCCCGAGAAAACTAAAACATCATTAATCTGATTAGGGCGCTTGCTACCTATAGACCCCTCTATTTCTCCATGAGTAAGCATAAGAGAAGCTTCAAGCCCAGTTTTGCCGTTTGGCAAAATAAACACAGCACCATCTACGTCAAAGTTTATAAACAACTGCCTAGCTTTTAAAAGGTAGCTTATTTTAGGATTGTTCTGAATTTCAGATATAAGCTCTGATACAGTTCTCTCCCAAGAAATCTGGCGGCTTATCATGGCTCCAGCTTTTCTAAGCACACTACCATCAAGAAACAAAAAGCTTTTAGCTGCAATTTTTTCGAACTGCTCTTTATCTGGAAGCACCTTGTTAGATATCCAAACTATACTCTTAGCCTCTGGAATGCATAATCCACCATAACCCGCATCAAAAACAAATAAGGTATCTGTTTCGGCATCTTCCGCACCAAGCGTAGCAGAAAAAATATTGTTTTCCACTTCGCCATCCTCATATCCTAAATACCTACTAATACCATAGTATTCCTTTTTATTGGCATCTTCATATCTTCGAACTCCGTAATAATCTCTACGATACTCTTTGGACTCTGAAAGCTTTGCAGATATTTCGTGACTTATGTTAATGTTTTGGGATGATATTGATGCAAGCACCGAATCGTATATAGGTCTTAAACCACTTAATGTCCCTTGTTTGTTAAACTTTTCATCTTTTGTATAAGTAAAAACTATGGTGCTTGTATGCCCGTAAAATGCTAGTTTCATTTTGCCCTCCTAATATTTTGAATAAAAGCCTTCGTTCTATCGTAGTATATTTAAGTATAGTGTAATACAGAAATAATATCAAGCATAAATTTATTTGAAGCAAAATTACTTTTACTTGACTTTTATCAAAAATTGTAATATAATTATCTAGATAAACTTTCCGTGCTAGCTGGGGAAGTAGCGGCTCCCTATTCCATCAATCCGCTATAGTTGGGGTGATGCCTGCTCTCGGCTTTAAATCTCAAAGTCTGCCCCATAGTCTATGTGTTGAGGATTAAGCCTTACGCAATAAACAGCTGTGAACCGTGTCAGGTCCTGACGGAAGCAGCACTAAGCAGTGTCGTTTATGTGCCGTGAGTAACCTTAGTCTGAGCAGAACCTATGGGTAACGTTTGAGGGATATTGTCAAAAGCAGGTGCACGGATTTCATTTTTATGTTTAAAAGAGGTGTACAATGTCATATACAGCTCTATATAGAAAGCTTAGGCCACAAAACTTTGAAAGTATTGTAGACCAAACGCATATAGTTAGAATTTTAAAAAACCAGCTTGAAAGCGGGCGTATTTCGCACGCTTATCTTTTTTGTGGAACAAGAGGTACAGGCAAAACTACTACAGCAAAAATATTTGCAAAAGCACTAAATTGCCTAAATCCTATTGGTATAGAGCCTTGTGATAAATGTGACTCGTGCCTTAGTATTCTTAATGGAAGTAGCTTAAATGTTATAGAAATTGATGCGGCAAGTAACAATGGCGTTGATAACATAAGAGAGATTCGCGAAGAGGTTAAATATCCTCCTACAAATGCTAAGTATAAAATCTATATTATCGATGAGGTTCACATGCTTTCTACAGGTGCATTTAATGCACTTTTAAAAACTTTAGAAGAGCCGCCTAAACATGTAATTTTTATTTTAGCTACTACAGACCCACAAAAAATCCCTGCAACTATTCATTCGCGTTGCCAAAGGCTTGATTTTAAGCGAATCACGCAAGAGAGTATGGTTAATGCCTTAAAAAAATATATGGTAGAAGAAAATGTTGAAACGGAGGAGGATGCATTTAGATATATTGCTACTCTTTCTGATGGGGCAATGAGAGATGCACTAAGCCTTTTAGACCAATGTATTTCTTTTTACCCGAACGAAAAAATCACACTTGAAAATGTGCTTAACATAACTGGCTCTGTAGATAATTCAGTATTTTTTGATTTTGCAGATGCGCTTTGTGGCTTTGATAGTGCAAATTGCCTTGATATAATTAACAAAATTGTTATAGATGGCCGAGATTTAAATCAATTTTTGCAAGAATTTATTTTGCATCTTAGAAATGTTTTAGTTGCAAAAAGTGCTGGATATATGGTTTTAGACTTTTCCGAAGAAAACGGCAAAAAATACGAAGAGCAGGGTAAAAAAATTGATAAAGATATGCTTATCGATTATATTAGCACGTTTTCTGAATTGCAAAATAAAATTAAATATTCTTTTAACGAGCGAGTTGTTTTAGAAACTTGCTGCATAGGACTTTGTAACCCTTCAAGGCTCTCAAATTCTTCTAATTCGGAATTAACTGCGAGAATTTTAAAGCTTGAAAGCATGATAAACTCTGGCAAAAATGTTGTATATGAAAACGCTCCCGCTAAAAAAGAAAAAAAAACTGTGCAGCCAACTAAGCCAAAGGCCGTGCCTGATGATATAAACAACGTAATATCAACTTGGCAAGATTTTGCAAACAGCTTAAAGCTCCCAACAAAGGCCCTTTTAAGTAAAGCATTTGCTGGCTTCTTAGATGGAGATATATTATATATAGTCGCAACAAGTAGCACAAATTTAACACTTATAAAAAATAGAGAAACAGAAATTTTAGAGACTCTATCCAAATTTTATGATAAAGAGTTTACTGTTTCTTTCATACTAAAAGAAACCTATGATTTAAACCATAAAGACGCTTATGGCGTTTTAGATGAAAATAGCATAAACGAAGCTGAAATTATAGATAAATTAGGCGATTTCGTTGATTTTGAATAGAGTTTTATTAAATACTAGGAGGAATTTTTATGCCAAAAGGATTTAACCCAATGGGCGGAATGAATATGAACAACTTAATGAAGCAAGCCCAAAAAATGCAAAAACAAATGGAAACTGCACAAGAAGAGCTTGCTAATAAGGTGCTTGAAATAACTTCGGGCGGCGGTGCAGTTAAAGTTGAAATTACTGGAGCTAAGGTAATTAACAAAATCACACTTTCACCTGATGTTGTTGACCCTGATGACGTTGAAATGTTAGAAGACCTTGTTTTAACTGCTGTGAACGAAGCAGTTAGACAGGCCGACGAGATGCATCAAAAAGAAATGGGTAAATTAACGGGCGGAATGGGCATGCCTGGGCTTTTCTAGGTTGGTAATAAATTTATGAATGTTTACGGAGAACATATCGCAAAACTTATAGAAGAATTTTCTCGTCTTCCAGGGATTGGTGCAAAATCTGCTGGAAGGCTTGCTTTTCATGTTTTAAATATGCCTGAAGAGCGTGCCGAATCACTTGCAAATGCCATTATTTCTGCCAAGCAAAACGTCAAGTACTGCTCTATTTGCCAAAACTTAACCGACTCAGACCCTTGTGCTATTTGTGAAAGCGTTAAACGAGATTCAAGCATTATTATGGTTGTTGAAGACCCTAGAAATATGGCAGCATACGAAAAAACCAAAGAATTTAAGGGACTTTATCATATCCTTCACGGAGCAATTTCTCCAATGAATGGCATAGGCCCTAACGATATTAGGATAAAAGAACTTATTTCAAGGCTTAATGATGATGTTTTAGAAGTTATTTTGGCAACCAACCCAAATGTTGAGGGTGAGGCAACGGCAATGTACATAAGCAAACTAATAAAACCGCTAAACGTAAAAGTTACAAGAATTGCACACGGCGTTCCTGTTGGCGGAGATTTAGAGTATATCGACGAGGTAACCCTTTCTCGTGCACTTTCTGGGCGTCAAGAAATGTAAGGAGCAACACCATGAAAAATATAACACAATATCTAAGCCGAAAAATTAAATTTATTGGCTTTGTTTTAATACTTTTGGTTTTGGTAGGCGATTTTATTAGAAATTGGCCAGTAAGATTTATCGAAACTATAGTGAATTCGGCTTTGGATGGAGATATGAATACAATTTTGATGTTTGGTGGATTGTATCTAATATTTCACCTCTTTGGAGCTTTAACAAAATCGCTATCAAACTACTTATCGGCTTATTTACAAACAGATATTGGCATAAGCATACAAAATAAATTGTATTCTAAGCTTTTAAGAGTTTCGTTAATTTCGTTGCAAGGCAAAAACTCTATAGAAATAACA
Source organism: Defluviitaleaceae bacterium (assembly GCA_009780765.1). Taxonomy (GTDB): domain Bacteria; phylum Bacillota; class Clostridia; order Lachnospirales; family UBA5962; genus WQZK01. Next base: position 578 of record WQZK01000089.1, on the reverse strand, counting down.
AATTCACTGATAGAAGACAGTGAATTTATAAGCAATAATCTCATTGCACCCTTAGTTAAGTTATTTTCTGCCATAGTATCATTTGTTATTGCTTTAGTAATTATGTTAAATATTAGCTGGCAACTAACGCTTATCACCTTGCCATGCGGGCTTGTTATTTCACTAACTGCACGGGCTATAAGCAAAAAGTCTGAAAAGAATATAAGCGAAAAAAGGACAAAATCTAGCTATTTGTGGAAGACATTTGCTGAAGGCATAAAAGGCGTAATGCCCATAAGATTATACCGTTACGACAAAAAGTACAAAGAAATTATTTTTACTGCCAACGAAGAAATTAAAAAAGTTACACTAATACAAAGAAAACTTGAAGATATGAGCTTTTTTTTCGTAAGCACACTTTTTATGTTTACAATTGGAATTATAATGATTTCTTCGGCAATATTTGTTGTTCGTGGCACTATGACAATTGGTAGCTTAACAGCCGTTATGATGTATAACCACATGCTTGTAGACCCTTTGATTGATGTGTTAGACATCCAGCAAAATTTGATTAAACTAAAGGTTTCATTAAGGCGTGT
>WQZK01000088.1 GCA_009780765.1 Defluviitaleaceae bacterium | reverse complement strand
TATATATTAAGTGCGTTTCTTATTTCGTTATCATCGTCTACTACAAGTATATTATAATTTGTCATAAACAATCATCCTTTCGGAGTTTTTATACTAATTTGTATCGAAAATAGTAATGCAAAAATTTAGATATTTTTTGCTAAACAATGAAATGACACCGACGCATGCGTATAGCACGTTAGAAGGAGTTGATGAAGTATAGCAGAAAAAAACAAATTTTTATTACTGTTTTGAATGCAAATTGGTATACTTTATTTTAACAGATTTTTAGAATATAATCAACTGTTTTGATTACATCTTAGTAGAATCGTCAAAATTGAGATATTTAAAGGCGTGAAAATCACCCCCAATATCTAGCCTTTCTATTAGCTCTGCATCAAATGTAACATTAACGTGTATTATAGAGTCGATGTTTGCTCGTACAAGCTTTTGTATTTCTTTTTTTAGAAGCTCAGTATCTGCATTGGGAGTGGCTAAAACGCCAATTATAGCTCTGTTTTCAAGCACAACAACTAAAGCCATATCTATTTCATCAAATTTAGTAAGCAAGTTTTCTATTTCGTGTTTTTTTTCGGCTAAATTTAAAGGGGCATCCATAGTTAGATCTCTTGTATAATATTCGCTTGGGTTTTTGAAAATTATAGTTTCGTTTTGGCTTATACTTCCGTTTGCTCTAATTATTATATTGTTTTCATTTTCGCCATTATCTCTGCAAGATGATAAGGCTAAAATTGCTAATAACGCAATAAATATTTTTTTCATTATTGTTTCCTCCTTCATAATTAATTTCTAGTATTTGCAGTAATTCAAAAAAGTATGTTCAAATTGCAAAAAATGTGTTATAGTAGTAAAGGTAATATTTAAACGAGAGGACGTAAAGAATGAAATTAGGAATTGTGGGGCTTCCCAATGTTGGGAAAAGTACCCTTTTTAACTCGCTAACAAAAGCAGGTGCCGAATCTGCTAATTATCCATTTTGTACAATAGACCCAAACGTTGGTGTTGTTTTTGTACCTGATGATAGGCTTAAAAACTTAGAAAAATTATATAATGCCGAAAAATTAACTCCAGCTGTTATCGAATTTGTTGATATAGCTGGGCTTGTTAGAGGTGCAAGTAAAGGTGAGGGGCTTGGTAACCAGTTTCTTTCGCACATTAGGGAAGTAGATGCTATTTTGCATGTTGTTAGATGTTTTGAAGATGAAAATATTATACATGTGGATACAAATGTAAATCCTATAAGAGATATTGAAACAATTAACTACGAGCTTATTTTTTCCGATATGGACGCTGTGGAAAGAAGGCTTGCTAAAACTATCAAATCCGTTAAAGCTGATAAATCCTTGCAAAAAGAACTAGATTTATTGCATATGCTTCAAAAAGAGCTTGAAGAAGGAAACTCTATCAGAAATTTAGAGTTTGACAAAGAAGAAAGAGAATTAGTTAAATCTTTTAACTTACTTACGGACAAGCCTGTAATTTATGCTGCCAATGTTAATGAGAACGATTTAGCTAATAATGGTTTAGAAAATTTATATGTTAAAGAAGTAATGGCTCATGCAGAAAAAGAAAAATCGGAAGTTTTTGTTGTGTGTGCTAAAATTGAAGAGGATATGTCGGAACTTGAAGAAGATGATAAAAAAGAGTTTCTTGCCGATTTAGGGCTTTCAGAAAGTGGGCTTGATAAGCTTATTTCTGCAAGCTACAAGCTTTTGGGCCTTGTTTCTTTTCTTACAGCAGGGCCAAAAGAGGTTAGAGCATGGACGATTGTAAACGGTACAAAAGCACCACAGGCAGCCGGAAAAATTCACACAGATTTTGAACGCGGATTTATTAGGGCAGAAATTGTAAATTATGATGATTTGATAAGGCTCGGCAATTATAATCTTGCAAAAGAAAGTGGGCTTGTAAGGCTTGAGGGCAAAGAATATATTGTTAAAGATGGCGACGTTATTTTGTTTAGATTTAATGTGTAGAATTGAGGCAAATATCACGAGTGTGAAAAAAATTCTATTCCTCTCATTTTCGTGCATAGAAAGAGAGGAAGGGCTACGCAAAATCCGTTATCCTGTTTGTAGGAGGTGAAGCAAATGGAATGGCTTAAACGTATGAACGATGCTCTAGTATATATGGAGAACAGTCTTGAGGGAGAAATTTCTATTGAGAGGGCGGCACAGATTGCTTGTTGTTCTCAATATCATTTCCAAAGAATGTTTTCGTATATCATTGGGGTGCCGCTATCAGAATATCTGCGTAGAAGAAGGCTTACACAAGCCGCTCTTGATTTACAAGCTGGCGATAGGGTTATCGATGTTGCCTTACGATATGGCTATGACTCGCCTACAGCGTTTAACAGGGCTTTTCAAGCTATACATGGCATATCGCCATCTACAGCCCAAAAGCCAGATACAGTGCTTAAAGCATTTCCCCCTGTTAGCTTCCAAATAACTATTAAAGGAGTAACAGAAATGGATTATCGTATTGTAGAAAAGGAAGGATTTAGAGTAGTAGGTATTCGCACTCATATTAGTGGGGATATGGAAGAAAACTTTAAAGTAGTAACACCTTTTTGGGAGCAAGCAATTAATTCAGGGCAAACAAAACAGATTGCCGGCATGATAAACGGTGAGCCTTTTGGTTTACTAGCTGTTTCAACTGTAGATGAATCTGGTAAAGGCGGGTATTATTATATTTGTGCCTCAACTGATAAACCTGTGCTAGATGGTATGTTTGAGGTAAATGTGCCTAAACATACTTGGGCAATTTTTTCAGGAAGTGGGCATCCTTCAAGTATTGGAGAACTTCACAAACGCATTTATTCTGAATGGAAGCCAACATCAGGTTATGAATGGGCTGCTATGATTGATGTTGAGGTTTATTTGAATGATGACCCTTTGAACATGAAGTATGAAGTATGGATGCCTGTTATAAAAAAAGTATAAGCTGATAACAGCAAAGAGGCTTAATGAATAGCCTCTTTTTTATTTAAAAAACATAAAAAACACCCATTTAAAAAATGGATGCTTTTAAAATACTTTATTAAGCTAGAGAATTGTGAGTAAAGCTAACAATTTTACAAATAGGAATTACACAAACAGAACCTAAAATATTTCCACCGCTAAAGCGTCTGCCGCATCCGCGTTCGCCACGTGGGCGATCTAAACAGCTTGAGCCAACACAGCACGAAGGTGCCATACCGATTGAGCAAATTAATTTAATGCAATCGTCGCCAACATGAGCTAATACGCCAGTAAAGCCATCGCCTGATAAGCCGCCGCTTGCTGTAAATAGAGTAACTGTTTGACCTATATGTCTACATAAACTTTCAATCATGCAAACTTTTGACATAGTGATATCCTCCCTTTAATGACTAAGGCTTTTAAATAGCCTTGTCTTAGTACATACTATGTCATAATAGAGGGACTTGTTACTATAGTAATTAAACTTGTAAAAAAACATACAGAAAAACTGTACAATGTACACTGCAAAGGGTGGAAAAGTGATACCAATGTTTACACTGTTTGATGCGGTTTGATTTAGAATCTACAATAGCTTCTTTGACATATAATAGCGATTGTGACCCTCGGGACAATCTTCCAAAACTCCAAATACTGTATATCCAAGTTTTTCATATAATTCCTTTGCTTGAAAGTCGAAGGTGTCTAAATGAGAAATTCGACATCCCATTTTTCTCGCCTCATTCTCTACACTATTAACTAAAACTTTAGCGTAGCCTTTATTTCTATGTTCATCTTTGACCCATAAAACATCAATACTCAAGATATTCCAGCAATAAACTTCAGACAAAATACCTCCGATAACTTCATTATCGTCTTTTATGCATTTATTGATATATGTTGTCAATGGTTTCTGCTTAAATGGCACTTTTGAATTGTTGAAGCGAGTTAAGCAAGAACCAATGTAGTCTTGCTCTTCTTTTATTGCATCGTAAATTTTTATTGTATTCATGGTTATTTATTCCCTTCGTTCATAAGCCAAACAATAGAAAATATAAATTTTGAGTTAATTCACTATATTTTATATTATTTCCATTACTCTTAGAATATAAATGCCGATTGTAAATGTTATAGCAGAGAGCAAACTTGTTAAAACTACTATGTTTGAGGCAAGTTCTTCGTCTGAATTCATCATAGCAGCCATTGTATAGCTTGCAATTGCTGTTGGAGCTGCGTACATAACATATAAAACGACAATGGAATCGCTTGGAAAACCCATATAAATAGCAATGCTTAAAAATACTAAAGGAACAAGCACAAGTTTATAAAAAGATACTAAAAGTGCATTTTTGATAGTTGATTTAAGCTTTGTAAAATCTAGTGTTGCACCGATACATAAAAGCATTATGGGCATAGCCATTTGACTTAAAGGTGCAAAAGTTTGAGCAATTGCAATTGGCAGCTCTAAATTAATTAAATTAGCACCAACACCTAAGAAAATACCCCAAATAAGCGGGTTTTTAACAATATTTAAAACAGTTTCTTTGGTTGTTTTTAATAGGCTTTGCTTTTCACCGCTATATATCGTAAGAATTACAACAGAGAGTATATTATACGTTGGTACGATAAATGCCGTAACTACTAGTGCTCTGGCAGGAAGCTCTCCACCCATAATATTTCTTATAAGAGGTAGGCCAATAAAAACGAAATTTCCTCTAAAAGAGCCTTGAACAAATGCTCCAATTTTACGCCTATCTTTTGTAATTAAAATTGCAAAAATCCAAGCTCCAAAAAACGCCAAAAATGTTGTTACTAACATATAAACAATAAGGGTTAAGTCCATGGCTTCTCTTAGGTTAGCACCTAAAACATCACGAAAGAGCATTACAGGCATTGCAAATTTAAATACTATGGTGTTTATTTTTTTATATGTATACTCATCTAAATGACCACGCCTTTTTATAGCATACCCAAGAAGCACTAAGAGAAATATGGGTGCAATTGCGTTTAAACTAAATACTAAATTATCTAACAAAATTATACCTCCAACTTTTGTAACTTTATAAAGTTATCAACAAGGTTATCAACATATCCACAGAAAATCAGTCAAATATATTATTTTTTCTTCTCTTTTTTCGCTTCTTTCATCTCTTTTTCGGATTTTAAGCCTTTCATTCCTACTATATATCCGCCAGAAACATCAACTTTAACATTTTTCTTAACAGGTAAGGCATTAAAAACTTTTTTATCGCATATAAGCGTAACAATTTGAGGGCCAATTTTTGCTTTAACAAGCGGAAACTTCATAAGTTTCATACGTTTTGGCATTTGCTCTTCAACAGATTTTGGAAAATTTGCATTTTGTATTTTATCTCTCTTTTTGTCAATAACATATATGGTAATGGTTTGCCTAGAAGATTCAATCATTTTTTGTTGACCACTCATTCTTTTGCTCGCCCATTGGTTTAAAAAGTATAAAATACCAGCAATAACAGCCAATATTATCCCAACAGTTATTATAATTTCAAACATTTTAACATCTCCTTAATTTTTTTTCACACTAATATATTGTATATAAAAAAAAAACTATAGTCAAGCCTTAAAAAAAATGTTATAATATGTTTTATGAAATTGAAAATTGGAGGGGAAAGTATGTTTTCAGACGCAATTGCCATATTTTTGCAAGTTTTGTTCATACTTAATATTATTTTTGCAGTATTTATATTCCTTTTTGAAAGACGGAACCCAGCAGTTACATGGGTTTGGATTATTATAGCTCTATTAATACCGTATATTGGATTTTTTCTTTACCTTCTTATTGGGCTTGAAGGTCGCAAGCATGGCGTTTTTTCAAGGAAAGCACGCCAAGACGAAAAGTTTTTCTCAGATTATGCAGAAAATTTAAACAGTGAAAAAACAGCTATTGCAAAAACAAGACCTAGCTTTTTTGATAATAATCATATAAATAACATGGTTCACTTAAACTATTCTTTAAACCAATCTCTAATGACTAGTGACAATGAAGTTGATATTTTTTATGACGGTAATGAAAAATTCGATACTCTAATTAAAGATATAGAAAAAGCTAAGAAATTTATTCATCTACAATATTATATAGTTAAAAATGGCTACCTTTCAAAAAAACTTGTGGCTGCCCTTACAAAAAAAGCAAAAGAAGGCGTTGAAGTAAGATTTATGTTTGATGGGATGGGCTGTGCACGCACTAGTAAGAAACTTTTTAAACCATTAGAAGATGCAGGCGGGAAAATTGGTATATTTTTACCACCTTATTTTATAAGAATTAACTACAGAAATCATAGAAAGATTTGTGTAATAGATGGAGAAATTGCCTATGTTGGTGGCTTTAACATAGGAGATGAGTATTTAGGTTTAGTTAAACGATTTGGAAACTGGCATGACTGCCACATAAGAATTACAGGAAGTGCCGTATGCGAGCTTAATCTTAGGTTTGTTACCGACTGGAACCATTGCTCTAAGGAAACGGTGCCTTTAGAACGCAAGTATTTTCCGTCAAACCCTGAAACATATGATAAAAACGATGGAGTTAAAATTCAAATTGTTTCAAGTGGGCCTGATACAGCTAGACCAAATGTGCATTCAAGCTTTTTAAAGATGATAACAAAGGCCGAAAAATCTATATATATTCAATCACCTTACTTTGTGCCAGATGATGCTCTTTTAGAAATGTTAAGAATTGCAGCACTTTCAGGCGTAGATGTTAGAATTATGATACCAGCAAATCCAGACCATCCTTTTGTTTACTGGGCAGCACTTTCGTATATGTCTGAACTTTTAGATGCAGGTGTCAAATGCTACCAGTATGAAAATGGATTTGTACATTCCAAAATTTTAATAGTCGATGGTTTTTTGGCAACAGTTGGAACAACAAACATGGATATTCGCTCATTTAAACTTAATTTTGAAACTAACGCATTTATTTATGATAAAGAAACGGCTTTTAAGCTTGAACAACAATTTTTAAAAGACATAGAATATTGCACGGTTATTGATATGGAATTTTATAAAAAACGCAGAAACAGAGCCAGAATTAGAGAAGCTATTGCGAGGCTTATTTCGCCACTTTTATAAAAAAACAAGAAAAAAAATATTTTTTTTTGGAAAAGGTGTTGACAAGAGGATTGTGATGTGTTATTATTAAATTCGCTCGTTGGTGAGCAATGAAAAAATATGACTTACTAAGTTATGATTATTTAGAAGAAGTAAAGTCGTATTTTTGGATGAAGATTGAGAAATGAATAATGAGGAAAGAAGAACACAACCGTTGATTTTGGTATTTTAGAAAAAGTACTATGTTTGATGTTTTAGAAAAAGCATAATGAATGTTGGTGTAGGCAATGATTAATAATAATGATTAATAGTTATTGAAGGCAT
>WQZK01000087.1 GCA_009780765.1 Defluviitaleaceae bacterium | reverse complement strand
TCATATTTTTTCATTGCTCATCAACGAGCGAATTTAATAATAACACATCACAATCCTCTTGTCAACACCTTTTCCAAAAAAAAATATTTTTTTTCTTGTTTTTTTTACAAAACACGTTTATAATGGTATAGAAGTAATAATTTAAAATGGACGTGAAGCCTTGAAATACTTAGGAAAAAAGCTATTAACATTAATAACAACATTTATATTAGTTTCGCTCATTGTATTTTTTGTTTTTCAAATAATACCAGGCGACCCCGTTTTAATAATTTTAGGCCCAGAGGCGGAAGAGGCTCAAATTTTGGCACTTAGAGAAACGCTTAGGCTAGACAATCCGCTGTTTTCTCGCTATTTTTTATGGCTTAGAAATATTCTGCGTGGTGATATGGGGATTTCTGTTAGGTACAACATGTCTGTTTCGGAGCTTATTTCTGGAAGACTTTCAGTAACTTTATCGTTAACGCTTATGAGCCTTTTAATTTCAACATTTTTCGGAATTTTGTTTGGTGTGATTATTGGCAAATATAATGATACTTTTATCGGAAAAATTTTATCAACCTTATCTCAAATCGGATTGTCTATCCCGTCTTTTTGGCTTGGGTTTATGCTTAGTTTTGTTTTTGGCGTTTTGTTTTCGCTACTGCCAACAAGCGGATTTGTGCCGTTTTCTGTGAATTTTTGGGGTGCGATACGGTCGCTTATTTTACCGTCTGTTGCAATTTCAATAGGAGCAAGCTCTGTAATTATTCGCTTTTTGAAAAACAGCATTGCCATTAATTTGGAAGAAGATTATGTAAGAACCGCTAAAAGCCGTGGTCAGTCAGGCAATAAAATTCTTTTTGGACATGTTTTGAGAAACGCCCTGTTGCCATCTATTACAATAATCGGTTTAATTTTAGCAGACATTGTAAGTGGTAGCATCATAATAGAAAATATTTTTAATCTCCCTGGCATTGGTCAGCTCCTTATAACCGCAATAAGCGTAAGAGATTTACCACTTCTGCAGTCTTTGTGCTTATATATTTTGTTTACAGTTGTTTTAGCAAATACCGCTGTTGATGTTATTAATCGTCTGATAGACCCAAGAATTAGGAGGGTCAAATAATGAAAAAACTACTTAAAAATAGCAACTTTCTGATAGGTTTTATATTGATTTTGATACTTTTTATCGTTTCTATGCTAAGTTTTTTTTACACGCCACATTCGCCAACTGAAATGAATGCCGAATTTAGATTTTCTTCACCTAACTTGATGTTCTTGTTCGGAACTGATAATTTTGGCAGAGATATACTTTCAAGAATTATGATCGGGCTTAGAACAGGATTTTTGGTTGGTGCATTAAGCACACTTATTGGGTTTACGATTGGCGTGTCGCTTGGAGCTATTTCGGGCTATCTTGGAAAGGGTTTAGATTTAGCCTTTTCAAGGCTTGTAGAAATTATTATGACGTTTCCGACTGTACTGTTCGCACTAATGCTAATATCAGTTCTAGGTGCAGGGCTTTTTAACACAATTTTAGTCTTGGGAGTGGCTTCAGTTCCAAGATTTTTTAGGCTTACTCGTGCCGGTGTTTTGCAGCAAAAAAACCTGCAATATGTAAAAGCTGCTAAAATGCGAGGTTGCGGGGCTTTTAGAATAATGTTTATTCACATACTACCAAATATTTTGGCTCCGCTTATTGTAAATATTTCGTTTAGTTTTTCGATGAGTGTGATGGCAGAAGCTGGGCTGAGCTACTTAGGATTAGGGGTTAACCCTCCTCATCCGAGTCTTGGGCGAATGCTACAAGAAGCACAGCCACACCTCTCTCGTTCGCCTTGGTATGTAGGGTTTACAGGGCTTATGATTGTTATAATGGTTTTAGGATTTAATTTGATGGGTGATGGGATAAATGAAGAATTTAACAAACGATAAAATCCTAGAAATTAAGGATTTGTATGTAAAAATTAAAAATAAAAATTTTTATGCCGTTAATGGGCTTAATTTGTCTGTCTACCGTGGCAAGATTTTAGGAATTGTTGGCGAATCAGGCAGCGGAAAAAGCATGACTGCCCTTTCGATAATGGGTCTTCTTCGCAAAAATATAGAAATTGAAAAAGGTGATATAATTTTTGAAAATACCAGCCTCCAAAAAATTTCTATGATTTTTCAAGACCCGACAAACAGTCTAAACCCACTTATGAAGATTGGCAAGCAAGTTGCTGAATCGGCTAAAATCCGCCTAAATTTAAGCAAACAAGAACTTAAAGAACTCACGCTTAAAGCAATGAATGATGCAGGGCTTAAAGATGCCGAAAAGCTATATAATTCATATCCTCATGAACTTTCTGGCGGAATGAAACAACGTGCTATGATTGCATCATGCATAATTGCAAACCCAGATATTTTAATTGCCGACGAGCCAACCACAGCTCTAGATGTAACCGTTGAAGCTGAAATTTTAAAGCTTCTTAAAAAACTTTCGCAAGACAATAATATGGCTATGATTTTTATTTCGCATAACATAGATGCAATTTCAAAAATTTGCGATTATATTGCTGTTATGAAAAAAGGTTATTTGGTTGAGTATGGCGAAACTTTAGAGATTTTAAAAAAACCTAAGCATGAATACACAAAAACCCTTATACAAAGCGTTATAACACCCGAAAAGAAAGGTTCTCCACTATGACAAACATTTTAGAAGTTAAAAATATATACAAATCGTTTTCTCGTAACAGGAAAAAGTTTTACGCTGTTGAAGATGTTAGCCTAGCCCTAAAAAAAGGTGAAGTTTTAGGAATTGTCGGCGAATCGGGCTGTGGAAAGTCAACACTCGCATCAATAATTGTTAGGCTCTTAAAGGAAGAGAGCGGAAATATTTACTTCAATGGAAACGATATAACAAATCTCAAACAAAAAGATTTAAGAGAGATTAGAAAAAATATACAAGTGGTTTTTCAGGATACTTATGGCTCGTTAAATCCATCTAAGCGTGTTGGGTTTATTTTAAAAGAAACGCTTGATATAAATACAAACTTAAGCCCTCAAGAAAAAGAAAAAGAAATTAACGAGATGCTTGATTTAGTTGGACTTGGCGAAGGCTTTAAAAACCGCTACCCTCATGAGCTTTCAGGAGGAGAACGCCAGCGTATAAACATTGCCGCTGCACTAATTCTAAAGCCTACCGTAGTTATTGCCGACGAGGCTACATCTGCATTAGACGTTGGCGTGCAGAGCCAAATTTTAAATCTTATGAGTGAGCTTAAAAAAAAGTTGAATTTATCATATATTTTTATTTCGCACGACCTAAATGTGGTATACTATATGTGTGATAGAATTGCCGTTATGAAAGACGGCAAAGTTGTTGAAGAAAATATTTCTTCGGAAATTTTTTATAACCCGAAACATAACTATACGAAGAAGCTGTTTGATACAGTGAAGGGAGTTTTGTAATATGAAAAGGGCACTTATAAGCGTTAGTGATAAAACTGGTATCTTAGAATTTTCTAAAAGCCTTGTAGAGCTTGGTTTTTCTATTATTTCTACGGGTGGCACCTTTAAGCACCTTAAAGAAAATGGCGTAGAGGTTATTGCAGTTGACGAAATTACAGGCTTTAAAGAGTGTTTAGATGGCAGAGTTAAAACACTTCATCCAAACATTCATGGCGGAATTTTGGCAATGCGTGATAATAATGAGCATATGAACCAGCTTAAAGAGCTTGATATAAACATAATAGATATAGTTGTTTGCAACCTATATCCATTTAAAGAAACGATTTTAAAGCCAAATGTTTCTATGGAAGACGCTATTGAAAATATAGACATCGGTGGCCCTTCTATGATTAGAGCAGCAGCTAAAAATTATAAATTTGTTTCAGTTTTAACAGATGTTGCCGACTATGAAAAAGTTATAACAGAAATTAAGGAAAATGGCCATGTTTCAGAAAAAACAAACCTTTCCCTTAGCACAAAGGCTTTTTCTCATACTGCTCATTATGATACTCTTATTTCAAACTACCTCACAAAAATTACTGGTGAAAATGCGTTACCAGAAACTATCACACTTACTTACGAAAAATCACAATCCATGCGTTACGGCGAAAATCCTCATCAAAATGCGGCTTTTTATAAAGAAATTCCTGTTCCTGTGGGTTCATTGGCCTCTGCTGTGCAAATTCATGGCAAAGAACTTTCTTTTAACAATATTAACGACACAAATGGAGCATTAGAGCTTTTAAAAGAATTTTTAGAGCCAACCGTTGTGGCGTGTAAACATTCTAATCCTTGTGCAGTTTCTTCGGCTTGCAAAGTTTTGTATGCTTACCAAAATGCCTATTCAGCAGACCCTGTTTCAATTTTTGGCGGAATCATCGCCGTAAACCGTGAAATAGACGAAGAAACAGCCAATGAAATGAGCAAAACTTTTATCGAAGTTATTATCGCTCCATCCTTCAGTGAAAAAGCTCTAGAAATCCTTATGAAAAAGAAGAATATAAGGCTCTTAACGCTTGGAGATATAGATAAAAAACAATCGACTGATTCACTCGATATTAAAAAAGTTTCTGGCGGAATTTTGGTTCAAGAGGTTAATAATGAACTGTTCGACGATTTGGAATTTGTAACCGAAAGACATCCATCACAAATAGAACTTATGGATTTAGTTTTTGCCTTTAAGGCCGTAAAACACACAAAATCTAACGCCATAGTTATTGGTAAAAATAGAATGACTTTAGGAATAGGTGTTGGACAAGTTTCAAGAATTTGGGCAACAAAACAAGCAATCGACCATGCTAAAGAGCATTTGGGAGAAGACGCTCTTAAGGGTTCAGTTATGGCATCAGATGCATTTTTTCCATTCACCGACTGCATAGAAGAAGCTATAGCCGCAGGAGTTACGGCGGTTATTCACCCCGGCGGCTCTGTGAACGACCAACTTTCTATAGATTTATGTAATAAGCACAATATAGCCATGGTAATTGCAGGCAAAAGACATTTTAGGCATTAGTAGGGGCGAACTGAGTTCGCCCGCTTTTAGAAGGGAATTATTATATGCTAGACGTTTCACTTATCGGCACAAGCGGCATGATGCCCTTGCCAAACAGATACTTAACCGCACTTTATTTAAGGCTAAACGGGCGGCTTTTGCTTATAGACTGCGGCGAAGGCACGCAAGTTACATTAAAATCGCTTGGTTGGGGATTTAAAAACCTTGATGTTATTTTGATTACTCATTTTCATGCCGACCATATTTCGGGCTTACCAGGCTTACTCTTAACTGTTGGCAATTCGGGCAGAGAAGAGCCTATTACAATAATTGGCCCTCGTGGGCTTTCGCACGTAGTTAAAAGCCTTTTGGTTATTGCACCAGAGCTTCCTTTTGAAATAAATATTATTGAGATGCAAAAGCCTGAAGAGTTCCAAATTGGCGAATTTAACATAAAATCGCTTAATGTAGAACATGGTATGGACTGCTTTGCATACTCTATATATGTAAAAAGGCTTGGCAAATTTAACCCCGAAAAGGCTAAAGCTCTTAATTTGCCTGTTAAGTTTTGGTCTGTTCTACAAAAAGGCGAAACGGTAGAGTATGAAGGTAAAACTTACGAACCAGATTTGGTTATGGGCGATTGTAGAAAGGGTATAAAAATTTCTTATTGCACAGATTCTCGCCCTGTAAAACGGCTTGTGCCTTTTATAGCCCATTCCGACCTTTTTATTTGCGAGGGCATATATGGCGAAGACGAAAAGATAGATAAAGCAAGAGAATACAAGCATATGATATTTAAAGAAGCGGCAACACTTGCAAAAGATGGAGAGGTTAAAGAGCTATGGCTTACGCACTACAGCCCAGCACTCACAAATCCCAAAGAATTTCTAAATAATGCTAGGGCGGTTTTTAAAAATTCTTATTGCGGATATGATAGAAAATGTGTTACAATAATGTTTGAGGAGTGATAAATATGGAAACTAAGAAAACAATTACAGTTAACAATTTATCTCATTTCATAGAAATAATAAAATTATTCCCAAATTCCGAAAACTATTTTTATAGAGGTGAAAATAGAAATTATGGAAGAACGAGGCTCACTGCAAGTGCATTCCGAGATGAAAATGTTAGCTCATTTTTTAAGTTAAATGTTGACGAATTTTATTCAGAAATTGGACATAGGCTTTCAGATATTGAGAAAAATGACTTTCTAGCTTTTGCACAACATCATGGGTTACCTACGAATTTGCTTGATGTTACTTCAAACCCATTAACAGCCTTATTTTTTGCGTGTTATGGCTCACAGGGAATCGCTTGTCTATATATCTTTAATTCTAAATATATAGACATAACAGGAAATATTCATCAACTTCAAAGTGAACATAAAGAAATATTTGACCCTATCACTGATTTAATAAACCTAGACTCTTTAGACAATGTGTTGGGTAATTTTAACTTAATTTATAAACCCAAAATAACATTTGAAAGGGCACGCATTCAAAAAGGTTTTTTTATTTACCAACTTTACTCAATTGACAAAAAACCATACATTCCCATATATAAAAGTGTACTAAAAATTAGCAATACTAAAGAAATCTTAACAGAACTTGACAATATTGGCGTAAACTTAGGCACAATCTACGGCGATTATGACAACATTGCAAAATACATAAAAGAAAAAAACTATTAAATTTCCCATCGTCATTGCGGGCTTGACCCGCAATCCCATCTGTAAAGCAAGAGATATTGGATGCCGTGTCAAGCACGGCATGACGTATGAAGAACGAAATTCTAATCGCAGTTAAGATTTACCATGACGATATTTGAAAAATATTCAATTACTGATAAGACTTTTTCAAAACTTTTTCGTATAATATAATATAAAGCCACTTGGAGGTGATATTTTTGACAGATTTTGAATTAATTCAATTATGCCTAAACGGCCAAACAAACTATTTTTCTGATATTGTTGATAGATATAAAAACCTAATTTATTCTATGGTTTTAAAAATGATTAACGATAAAGAAGAAGCAAACGATTTGGCACAAGAAATTTTTATAAAAATGTATAACAATCTGCATAAATATTCGCCTGAGTATAAGCTTTCTACGTGGATTATGCGTATTACGCAAAACCATGTTATTGATTTTAGAAGAAAAAAGAAGCAAGAGCATGTTTGTTTTGAAGAGGTTGAATTCGAACTTTCGCAAGAAGCTTCGGCAGAAAACGCATATCTTGAAAAAGAGCGTTTAGAAAACATCGAAAATGCGGTTGATTCTTTGCCTGATATGTACAAAACACCGATTGTTTTGTATCATGAAAAAGGGTATAGCTATCAAGAAATTTCGGATATAACCAACGAGCCTTTATCAAAGGTTAAAAACCGTATATTTAGGGGCCGTAAAATGCTTAAAGACTTGCTTACATTTGGGGAGGTTAGGTCATGAATTGTAGTA